>JBOGJZ010000078.1:0-5843 GCA_050745645.1 Terriglobia bacterium
TGAGCCGGCAGGACGGAACCAGCATCAACCAGTTCGTCGCTACGGCGGTGGCGGAGAAGGTTTCGGCTCTCGAAACCGCACGGTTTTTCCAGGATCGGAAAGCGCGCGCGGATTTCGAGGCCTTCGATAAGATCTTGAAGCGACGCGGCGGAGAACCGCCCCGCCCAGGGGATGAAGCACCGGGGAAGAATTAATGTTGTGTGGAACGACATGGGCACGGACTGTTCAGGCGCTGCATGCACCGCCTTCAAGATGAATCTGCCTGCATCGCTGGCAGTCAACGAAAATAACTCTAAGGTTTGTAGGTTTCGGCACGCTCGCCAGGATATTTTGGAGATTCTTTTCCATGTGGCGGCGAGCTTCCTTCACTGAATCAACTGTTGACAGAAGTGGATTGTCGCGGGGGGGCTGCAACTCCTCAACATAGCTAGAGCCTCTTCGGCTCTCGTCGCCACCTTCGACAGCCCCGACCGACCATACATAATGGCCGACCGGAGAGTCCGTGGGCAAGCGCGCATCGAGAATTTGCGCCATCGCCTGTCTCGATTTGGCAGCCACGCTAGCGGCCGCGATCCAAGCTCCCCCACTAGGACCAGATACAGGCCGATTTGCGATGACGTCGAGCAGGGCTACTCGGTTAAAGCCCAAATTTACCAAACTGTTCACCTGCATAAGCAAATGTTCCTTGTTCTTGCCTGACGATTTTGTTGATTTGAGGTGTTCTGGCGAAATCGAGTCAGCCTGCGGGAGGAGATAGGCACACTTTGCCTCGATGGCAACCAGCCAATCCAGTGATGGGGGCCATTTGATGCCGCCTGCTTGGGACACCTTCAAAGCGGAAAGAAACGCAACATTGCTTGGGTGCCACGCGTCCTTTCCGTTAAGCTCCTCAGCATAGACTCGGTCAAACTCTTCGGGGTCTGCCCACTCTAATCGACCCGCAAGTATGTCAACGTCGCCTATGCTTCTGAGGCGAGACTTTTGTAGCTCCAGGATGAACCATGAGAACTCCGGTGCCAACCCGAGAGGACTCAGAATGCGGCCCGCATTACTCGAATTTCCCACGAGTCTACGGACTGCACTGCGTTCTCGATTCTCCTGGTCGATCAAATAATTTGGAACTGGATTCTCCGCTAGGCCTTTCTCGCGGGCTACTGCAGGTCCGCGTTCGGCTGGGGCCTTCGGCCCAATGCGCTGACGGCGCACAAGGTCGCCGAGGGTAATAGATTCTTCATGCATGAATGCTGGCAAGCTGGTGAATCCGCCGGACATGGATATGCTTCTCACGCTTGCGGGTTTGGGCAATGTCGTAAGAAACCTGCATCCGCATGAGTGGTAGCCACGGTCAATTTGTTCTGTGAATTGACCGTGGGTTTGTGGCGGGGAAAAGGCCCACGGTCAGGAATGCGCTGACCGTGGCTACCCTTCTCCTCTGGGGTTTGTCCAAGCAAAATGCCCACGGTTGGAAGAGAGCCAACCGTGGCTACCACTCAAGATTCGCAGCAGGATGGGTTCACGCCACCGAGGGGCAGACCCGAAGCGGTAGCTTTCTCACCGATAAACGTCCTTGCGGTGGCCGATCACCAAGACAACCACTTTCTTGCCTGGGTCCTGGACATCGCAGATGATGCGATAGTTCTCCGCCCGGTAGCACCACAAGCCTTGCTTGTCTCCATGGAGCATCTTTCCCATCTGGCGGGCATCCTCAGAGGGCTGCACTCTTTCCCGAAGGTGGCCAATAATATCGGCTTGCGCTTGGCGGCTCAACTTGCGCATCTGCTTTTCGGCGGTCCGGCTGAACTCAATGTGCCAAGCCAAGGCGCCGCTCCATCTCTTCCAGGCTGATCGTGGGTTCCTTCCGCTCTAGAACGGCAAGACCCAGCAGGTAATCTTCACGGTCCTCCAAGAACTGCCTGATGGCTTGCTTGGCATAATAACTTTTGCTGCGCCCGGTCTTCTTGGCCAGCTTCTCCAGCTTGGCCTCTAACGCCGGTTCCAATCGAACACCCAGCATAAGAAAGTAACCTCGCTTATAGGTTTACCTAGTGTGTTTAACATGTTAAACATCCGCCGCGCAAAAAGCAAGCGTTCTTCGCGTTTCACGCGCGGCTATTTACGGCATACTGCTTCGAGGTGGCGGCTATCGCATTTTTTTGAAATCTGCGATTCGCCCCGCCTTCTCCCGGAACCGCCGTGGAGTTTCATCCACAATTATTCAAGGTTCACCCTTTGCGAAATCTCGACCTGTGCCCACGGTTCTGCCTTGAAAATTTTGGACAGCCCCTCACGCGGGGAGAGGGCGCCCGAGGGACGAGGGCGGATGAAGGATCATTTTCAGCAACCCGCTAAACTCCTATGTAGCGCCAGCCTGTCGCAAGCAAATGCCTTCACGACACCCGCCGCAGCATGAAAATGTCATTCCCGCGAAAGCGGGAATCCATTTTAGGCCTCACTGGACCCCCGCTCCCCCGCCTTCGCGGAGGACAAGCTTTGCGGGGGTGACCTCCAGGGAAAAGCGGCGCCTGACCCAAATTTTCGAAGTAGAATGCACGGCCTAAGCCATTTTCTCAGCTAGTTTCCGGCCGGACCAAAAAACTGTCTCAGGCGTCTCATCCGTCTCCATCCGCGTTTTCCGCCCTGCTACTCTGAAGTGGCCATGAACAGCCATCAACCAAGCTTCCGTTTATGCCGGTCTCCGAAGCTCACCCCGGCGCGCCTGGCCGCCTGCCGGTCGAACGCCCGTAAATCCACCGGCCCCCGAGGCCCGCTCGTCGCTGAACGCGCTCAAGCACGGGCGGTATGCCCGCCGCCTGACCAAGACCCTGGAGCAGGCCGGCGAGAGAGGGCAGTTGAGAGTCTACGGAGAGATCGTGGACCGGATCAGCCTGCGCTTCCGGGTGAATTGGGAGCAGGAGCAGCGGATCACGGAGCGCCTCGCGCGCCCGGCGTGGCAAGTCTGGTGCTACAAGTGGAAGGCGGTGGGCGGAGTCAAAATGAACCCAGCAAGTGCTGGCAGCTCAGGCAGTTCTGAAAATAATCTGCGATCCCCGATTTGGATTCGAGCGAACGCGAGAGGCCGCGCGCTGAAGTTTGTCTTCGGGCGGCGCCGGCGACGCCGTTTGCCGTGTCTGCGATTTCGTCTAACGCCTGATTCTGGCGCCTCGCCGGGCTCTACGACTTGCTGAAAAAGCAGATCAGGTCATGCTGAGCGAAGCGACCTGTCCCGGCGAAGTCGGGAAGGGTCTCAGATTCTTCGCGGAGTTTATCCTGAGCGAAATGCGGAGATCCTTCGCTCCGCTCAGGATGACAAGCGAAGGGCTCAGAATGACAGCAAAAGGCTCGGAATGATATTCGGACTTATGCAACGAACTTAACAGGCCGGGACGCGAGATGGATTCTTGAAATTTAAGAGTCCGGGTAGCGCGGAGTTTTCTGCGTCCGGAAACTCCGCGGTTTTTTACGCATTTACAGAGAAAATCCGCAGAGTTTCTAAAAGGCGAAACTCTGCGCTACTCCGGCTCATGACCGGCCCCTCTGTTACAATAGCAAGGCAATGCTAGACGCGAGCCCTACGCTTGTGGCTGCAGGCGTGCTGATTGCTGGAGACCGGGTTCTCATTTGCCAGCGTCATCGCACGGATCCCTACGGTCTGCAGTGGGAATTTCCCGGAGGAAAAGTCGAGCCTCACGAAGAGCTTTGCGACTCGCTTCGCCGCGAGCTGGAGGAGGAGTTGGCCATCACTGCTGAAATCGGCGAAGAAGTATTCCGGCTGCGTCACCAGTATCCAGACCGTTATATTGAGGTTGTCTTTTTTGCTGTTCGTTCCTTCCAGGGGAGCATCTGTAATCGGGTGTTTGAGGATATCAAATGGGCGCCTCGATGCAAGTTGGGCGAGTACCGGTTTCTCGAAGCGGATCGTGAGCTTGTTGACCGGATTGCAAGAGGTGAAATTGTTTAATCGCAAACCATTCTGCGAGCGTCTCCGTTGCCTGACGCCGGTGTTGGCCGCCGCCGCGCTATCGGTAATCGTGGCATCGATTCCGGCTGCAGGCCAGGTTGAGACTATCCCTGGCGGCCCAGCCACATTCGCATGGCAGCATCGCCTGCAAATCCAAGGGCGCCTCGCGCTCAACTACTCCCCATCGGGAGCTTTCTCGCCGGACAGTTCGACCCTGGCGGTGGTCGAAGGCGCTCGCGTGCCGCTGGTGAACCTCGCTGACGGAAGCGTTCGCAAGCTGTTGCACCCACATTTCCCCAATGTCTCGAATCTTACAATCCAATCCGCGAGCTTTGTGTCTCCCACAAACCTGTTTATGCTCGCAAGCGGTTTGGCTCGCGCGCCGAATCACAAGGCGGCAGAAGCCCCGGAGCTGGCCTTCCAGTGGGACATCCCCCATGACGCACTGTTTAGTAAGGTCAACCAAGTCGCCGTGGGCGGAGGTTTTCTTCCCGCACGCTATTTCCCCCGCATTGGCTATCTGGTTTTATATAAAGACAGCAATTTTGACGTGTGGAATCCCGTCACGGGGCAAGGCGGACGCATCACGCTTCCAGAGCTCAAAAATCCTCCGCATCTGTTCCAATTTTCTCCGGACGGCCATTGGCTGATTCTGGCGCAAGTGGAAGGTAACGCCTCGCCCAACCCGATCGTGGTTCTGCTCCGCGCCCATCGATTTGTCGACGTGCTTGCTGGCCACGGCGGACCGGTTCTTTCGATTGCCTTCTCGCCCGATAGCACCAAAGTGGCGACCGCGTGCGCAGACGGCAAGGTGCGCATCTTTGCCGTGCCGGGCTGGAAACTGATCCAGACCTTATCCGGAAACGCCGGGCCCGTTCACTGGGTGGATTTCTCGCCGCATGGAAACTGGATTGCGTCGGCGGGCGAAGACGGTTCCGTGAGAATTTGGTCGGCCGGGACTGGCAAGCCCGTTCAAACTCTTTCCGAAAGCCGCGATCCGCTTGCAACCGTTGCCTTTTCGCCGGATGGCCGGTATCTGGCCGCGACTTCAGCTAGCATGGTGCACGTCTGGTTCAGGACGCCGGTCAATTGACTGTAAGGGGAAAGTAGATGGACATTCTGGTTTTGCCCGGGGATGGCATTGGCCCGGAGATCACCGCCGCCACGCTGGCGGTCCTCGAAGAGGTCAACAAGCGATTCCCGCTCGATCTGAAATTCCGCAGCGAAGAAATTGGCTTCGCTTCGCTTGAAAGGCGCGGCAGCACCTTGCCCGCTTCCGTCCTTGAGGCTGTGAAGCATGCTGATGGCGTCATCCTCGGGCCCGTCTCTCACTTGGATTACCCGCCGCGTGCCCGGGGCGGCATCAACGTCTCCGGAGAGCTCAGGAAAGTGTTCGACCTCTACGCTAACATCCGTCCGGCCCGGTCGCGCCAGGGCCTTTCGTTTGCCGGTAAAGAGATGGATCTGGTCATTGTCCGTGAAAACACGGAAGGATTCTATTCCGACCGCAACATGGTGGAGGGTTCTGGCGAGTTTATGCCTACAAAAGATGTGGCGCTTTCCCTCCGCAAGGTGACCGCTTTCGCGAGCAACCGCATCGCTCGCACGGCCTTTGAGCTTGCCGCTACCCGGCGCAAGAAGGTGACGGCGGTGCACAAAGCCAACGTTCTCAAATTAACCGAAGGCGTATTTCTTCATGAAGTGCGCGAAGTCGCCAAGGAATTCCCAGGTGTCGCTCTGGAAGAGATCATTGTGGACGCGATGGCGGCGCACCTGATCAGAAATCCCGCGCGTTTTGACGTCATTGTCACCACCAACATGTTCGGCGATATTCTTTCTGACGAAGCGGCGGAGCTTTCCGGCAGCCTGGGACTCGCTGCGAGCT
>JBOGJZ010000079.1:0-8642 GCA_050745645.1 Terriglobia bacterium
ACATCCGCGCGCTTAGCTATGGCATGCCGCCCACCGGCGGAGAAGGTGTCGGCATCGACCGCCTGGCGATGATCTTCACCAATTCTCGCTCGATTCGAGATGTGATCCTTTTCCCCCTCCTGCGTCCGGAAAAGAGTTCGTAGGTAGCCACGTTACTCCGCTGGCCGCTCCTCCATCCGAAAACGGCGAGCCACGAGTGCCAGCCCGAGAATACCCGTCGCGAGCAAGACTACTGTCGCTGGCTCAGGTGTCGAAGACGGAGGCGGCGGCGGACCACCAGCCCAATTGCTTGTCGCGGTGAGGCCAAAGCCGCCGGTCAGATCCGTGGTATACGTCCCAGGCGTTATGCCCAGGAAGTTCAGGCTGCTGGGACTCCAGGCGAACGCGCCGTTGTCGATGATGAAGTCGAAATTGTCGCCGGTCGAAGGCGCGAAGCCGTCGATGAAATCCAGATTGATGATCCCGTCGAACGTCCCATTACCCGTGATGTTCAGCGAATCGTAATCCGTGGCGCTCGCGATATCCAACGTCAAGGTTGCGCCGCTCGCAAGATCAAAGGGTCCGGTAATATTCATCGGTCCCGGATCGCCGAGAATGACCTTGCCTCCCGCATCCACCGTAACTGCAGCGATGAGCGTGCCATCCACGCCGCCGAGCGTGCCGTTCGCGCCCACTTCGATGGTGTTGGCCTTCACCGTGCCGCCGTTGCTCACGGTCAGTTTGCCGGCGCCCTTGTCGGTTCCGATTTCGATGTTCCCCGTGTCGCCCGGCTGATTCGCAATCCACTGCGATCCCGCGCCATCCACCTTCACCGTACCCTGCGAGCCTACCGCGCCGCCGATGGCCCCTGACTCGCTCACGACATGGCCGCCATTGAGCACGTCCAACTCGCCGATACCGCCATCGCCGACTTTAAGCGCGCCGTCGCTCGTCCAGGTCGGGTTGCCGGCGCCAGTACCCTGCACCGTCACCTTGCCGGTCGATCCCGTGTTCGAGGCAATGTCGCCATCCGTGTTGTTGACGACGCCTGAGCCGTCGATCGTCATGGTCCCGTTGCCGCTGTCGCCAATGGTCAAATCCTGCGAGTTCTGCCACAAGCCTTCCACTGTCACCGTGCCCTGGGAGTCCATTTCGCTGCCCACATCGCCTGCCGCGTTATCTACCTTGCCATCTTGCGAGATCCCCAGCGTCCCCCGGTCTTTGTTCCCTACCGTCAAGTCGCCAGAGTTCGTCCAAGTCGAGCCGGTGGCCACGGTCACGCCGCCTACGCCCGTGTCTTCGTCGCCAATCGTGCCTTCCCGATCGCTCACGTCTGAGCCAGCCAGGTTCAGCGTTCCGCTGCCTTGGCCGCCTACGCTCAGGTCGCCTGACATGGTCCAACTTGAACTGCCCAGCGTCACAGTGCCAATGCTGTTCGGACTCTCGCCAATGCTTCCGCCCACGCTAGTGATGGTGGCATTCGTGCCGTTCAGCGTTCCCTGGCCCTTATCGCCTACCGTTAAATCGGCGCTCATGCTCCATTGGCCGGACGTGATGGTGACCGTTCCTTTGCCGCTGGCCTCGCCGCCCACGGCGCCGTTAGTGCTCGATACCGCACCGCCGTTCTGGACGGTCAGCGCTCCTGTGCCCGAGTCCCCAACGGTAAGATCGCCGCTGTTAGCCCAGGTTGAGCCCGAGTCGGTCACCGTGGCGGTTCCGGTTGAGCCGGATTCCCCGCCGATTGTGCCGTCCGCGTTATTCACATACCCGCCTTGGGCGACCGTGAACGTGCCAGTCCCGTTCTCGCCCACTGTAAGGTTGCCGCCGTCATTCCACTGCGAACCGGTCCCGGTGACGACAACCGTCCCGTTTGAACCAGTCTCGGCGCCGATCTTCGCCTCCGTGCCGTTGTTGACGACCCCGCCGTTCTGGATGGTCATCGTACCCGTGCCACTCTCGCCCACAGTAAGATCGCCGGAGTCGTTCCAGACGGAGCCGCCGCCGGTGATAGTGACACTCGATGCGGTCGAGGTCGCCTGCGCTCCGATAGTGCCCGAATCGCTGGTAAGCGTGCCGCCCTGCGAGACCGTCACCGTGCCATTACCAGCCTCGCCGACCGTCAGGTCGCCGTTATTATCCCACTCGGAGCCGGCGCCGGTAACAGTGACGGCGCTGGTTGAGGTCTGCTCTTCCGCGACCGTGCCGGCCGCATTGGTCACGACCGCGCCGCCGGAAATCGCCATTGTTCCGTTGCCGCCCTGCCCCACCGTCATGTCATCGGCAAAGTCAACCTCGGGCGGTCCAGTGACGTTGAAGGTTCCAGTTGATCCGGCCAGGAAGGCGATGACGGGGTCGCCGCTGGCGCTGATGGTTCCGCCATTCTGAAGAGTGAGCGTACCGGTTCCGGCATCACCGATGGTGAGTGCGCCGGAAAACGCCAGCGTCGAGCCAGCCCCGTCGACCGTTACGCTACCCGTCGAGCCGATGCCGACGCCAATGTCCAGATCGCCGGTTGCGGTCAGGGTGGAACCACCCTCGACCAGCATTGTCCCGTTGCCGCCGTTCATAGTGTCGTCATTGCCGCCCACCGTCACAAAGCCCGTCACATTTACGGTTCCACCGTTAATCGTGGCGATCCCGGTTGATCCCTGATTAATGCCAAGCTCCATATCATTGCCTACCGTCGCCGTGCCGCCGTTGGTAACGTTGAGCGTGCCCGCGCCGGAATAGCCCACGGTCAAGAAGCCGGAGTCGGCAAACGTTGACCCGCTTCCGTTAACGGTGAGGGTGCCACTGCCTGTGGTGGATATGCCGTTGCCACCCAAATCGGCGTTGTAGGTGTCAACTTCGCCGCCAGATTCAATATCAAGCGTGCCATTTCCGGCGTCACCCACATACATAACACTGCTGGCGTTCTCGTCAATCCAGCTCGAACCGGCGCCCGTCACGGTCACGCTACCGGTTGAGCCGATGCCAACACCCACGTCCAGGCTCCCACCGCTCGAATTGTCGGTAGCCAAGCCGCCGTTCTCGACCAGCATCGTTCCGTTGCCGCCGTTCACGGTGTCGCTGTCGCCCCCCACCGCAGCATACCCCGTCACCTCCAGCACTCCACCATTGACCGTGACGGTCCCGGTTGATCCCTGAATGATGCCGATCGCCAAATTATTGTCTACTATCACCGCGCCGCCATTTTCGACGGTCAGCGCGCCGGTTGCCGCACCCGCCGCGAAATTCGTTATGGTTCCGGGGTCTGAGCCGACCTGGAGGAAGCCCGCGGAGCCGTCGGCAACGGTGAGATCGCCCGAATCCGTCCATGTTGAACCGCTGCCGGTGACGGTGACCGTCCCGTTCGATCCCGCCAGTTCGCCAATTCCCGCCCCCGTCACGCTCATTGCGCCGCCGTTCTGAATCGTCAAGGTTCCCGTGCCGGCTGCTCCTACGCCCATGCCGCCGTTATCAGTCCAAACTGAGCTTGCCCCGTCCACAGTGGCATTGCCCGTGTCAGAGGGGAAGCTGCCGATAGTTACTCCGTCAGATTGGCTGCCATCGTAGAGTGTTGCGGTGCCGTTAGTGAGTTGTCCCCCGGACGTGATGTTCAGGGTCCCGCTGGAACCGCCAATGAAACCGAGGGTGACATTCTGTCCGGCACTGACCTGTGCGCCGTTTGAGATGGTCAGCGCGCCGCTGCCCCCCTCAGTGCCCACCGCCAGGAAGCCAGAGTTATTCCACTGCGAACCGGAACCGTCCACCGTGACCGTGCCCTGTGAGCCTGAGCTAGAGCCTATATTCGCGTTAGTATCACTCACCACGCCGCCGCTGGTTACGTTCAGCGCGCCAGTTGCCGCACCTGCCGCGAAATTCGTTATGGGTCCGCTTGAGCCGACCCGGAGGAAGCCCGCAGAGCCGTCGGCAACGGTGAGAGAGCCCGAATCCGTCCATGTTGAGCCGCTGCCGGTAACAGTGACTGTCCCGTTCGAACCCTCAAATCTGCCAATATCCCCTGAGGGCACGCTCACTTGCCCGCCGTTCTGAATGGTCAAGGTTCCCGTGCCTGCATCCCCTACGCCCATGCCGCCACCCCCCGCGGTGCCGTCCGTCCATTTGGAGCCGGCGCCGTCCACGGTGGCGCTGCCCGTGTCAGTAGGGAACTCGCCGATGGCCGCGCCGGTAGCGTCAGTGAGTTGCCCCCCCGACGAGATATTCAAGGTACCGCTGGCACCGCCCACCCCACCGATGAGAATATTCTGTCCGGCAGTGACCTGGGCGCTATTTGAGATGGTCAGCGCGCCGCTGCCACCCTCACCGCTCACCGCCAGGAAGCCGGCATTGCTCCATTGGGAGCCTGTCCCGTCTACCGTCACTTGGTTATCACTGGTTCCATAACCAGCATATCCGTAAGCGTCCGTCACGACGCTGCCGCTCTGGATGGTTAGGGTGCCCGTACCGTAACGGCCCACCACCAGGTAACTGCTCGAGCTGACGTTCGCGTTGCTGGCAAGCGCAAGCGAGCCCGCATCCGTTATACCTAGCGCGGCGGAAAGGGAGGTACCCGAGGCGTTGATGCTGCCGCCGGAATCGATCTCAAGGTACCCAGCGCTGGCGCTGGTATCGAGCGTGATCTGGCCGCTTTCGGTGTACACGTAGACGCTGGAACCGGAGGGGACACACGGCTGCGAAGTTCCATCGGTGTAGGTGCAGCTCCAGTTCCCCGGAACGCTCCAGGCTCCGGCCCCGGCGGTAAAGTCGGCGTAATCGAGCGTCGCTTGCCCGTACGCCTGCGCGGCGAAAAGCCCTCCGAAGAGCACAAAGCTTAGCCCGATGACCGTTAATAAGACGCTGTAAGCCTGCCTTGTTTTCATTTCGACCCCCCCTCGGGAAGAATAGCTAAACCTAGGATTGGCTCATTAGGCGGCAGGAAAGTTCCTTTGTCAAGAACCTAGATGGTTAATAGCGAGAACGAGTACGCCGCCATCCCCCCACGGCAGAGGTTTTGGTCAGAGGGACGGTCATTTCTGCGAAAGGCGCGTAGCGCAGGGTCCATCTTTTGACCCCTTCGCTATGCTCAGGGCAGGCTCTGTGGCTTTTAAGTGGTCCTAACGAAAAACCGCATTAAAAAGCGAACGCTGCGCTACTCCACTACCACCCTGGATTGTCACCCTCGCGAAAGCGGGGGTCCAGGACAGGCACGGCGCAAGGGCAGCGTGGATTCCCGCCTCGCGGGAATGACACTGCCGGGCATAACAACGGGTAATGTCATTGATCTGATTCCCTTCATTTCTCAGAATGATCCAGCAGTCCTGCCCACCGGCTGAACACGGAGCGTCCGATGATCTTCAACCGGTCCAGGTTCTCGGCCGCGCCGCGGGCGATTTCATCAGCGCTGAGATGCTCCTCCTCGATCTCTTTGCGAAACGCATGAAGCATGCCTTTGAGGATTTCCGGCGTGACTTCCATGTGAAACAGGAAACCATAGGCATTACGGTTGTATCGGAATGCCTGGCACTCGGTGCGAGCGGAGGACGCCAGGCTCGCGGCGCCCGCTGGAACATCGAAAACGTCGCCATGCCAGTGATAGGCCACAAACGAAGGATCAGCGCCCTTCAAGAGCGGATCTTCACGCGCGTGTTCCGCAAGCGTCACCGCGTGCCAGCCGATCTCTTTCTGAGCGCCTTTTCTCACACGGGATCCGAGCGCTGCGGCCAGCAGCTGGCTGCCAAGGCAAACGCCCAATACCGGTTTTCCCTCGTGTAGCGCCCGCTCAATCAGCCGCATTTCATCGCGTAAAAAGGGGTTGCCTGCGGACTCGTACACCCCCATCGGGCCGCCCATCACGATCAACCCCTTGGCTTCTCCCATCTCCTTTGGCACAGGGTGGCCAAGAAAGCTGCGTACGCTCTCGATGGAATATCCCTTCGCTTTCAGGGCTTCCTCGATAAGACCGGGTGTCTCACACTCGGCGTGCTGGATCGCCACCACTTTCTTTATCATGTTTTCCTCATTGTGTTCGCAGCTACTTTCGCCGCGAGATGCTGCGCTGGAAAACTCGCCCGGGGTGTCATTCTGAGGAACCGAAGGTGACGAAGAATCGCATAAGCCCTTGCAACGATTAGAAAAAAACAGATTCTTCGCTCCGCTCAGAATGACAGTTCCTTATCGCTTTCAACAAACCTTTAAGCGGATTTCTCACCTTGTAGGGATAAAGCTGGGTGAGGAATCCTGGCTAGACCTGGGTCGCAGTTCAGTATACGCTCCTGCAGGCGACCCGCGGGGGCGCTTGCGATTGGGGATGCGGGAGCGCAAACTGAAATCAAGGAACACTCCGGGCACTCCTCGGCAGCGCTTCCGGAGGCGGAGACGATCCAATGCGTTGGTCATGGAAAATCGGCAGGCTGGCGGGAATCAATGTTTACATGCACGCCACGTTCCTGCTGCTTATCCTTTTCATCCTGTTTGTGAGTTGGAGCAGTGGGCGCGACCTGGCCGCCACGATGACCGGTGTCGTGTTTGTGCTGGCGGTGTTTGCCTGCGTCGTGCTGCACGAGTTCGGCCACGCCCTGACCGCACGTAAATATGGCGTCCAGACACGGGACATCATCCTGCTTCCCATTGGCGGCGTGGCCCGGCTCGAGCGGATGCCGGAAAAACCGCGCGAAGAGTTGTGGGTGGCGCTGGCGGGACCCGCTGTCAACGTCGTGATTGGCGTCGCCTTACTCGTTCCGCTTCTGGCCGTTGGAGTGCATCCTCAATGGACTAACTTCCAATGGTCAGGTGGCAACTTTGTCGAAAACCTGATGGTCGCCAACGTCTGGCTGGTCGGCTTCAACTTGCTTCCGGCGTTCCCCATGGATGGCGGCCGGGTGCTCAGAGCGCTGCTCGCCATCCGAATGGAATACACCCGAGCGACGCAGGTGGCTGCGCGCGTGGGCCAAGCCATGGCGCTGATCTTCGGTTTTCTCGGATTGTTCTTCGACCCATTTCTGTTATTTATCGCTCTTTTCGTCTGGATGGGCGCGGAAGCAGAAGCCTCCATGACGCTCATCCGAAGCTCGGCCGCCGGCGTTCCGGTTCAACAGGTCATGCTGACGGACTTTCACACACTCAACCCGGACGACACGCTCGCCCACGCGGCGGAGCACGTGGTGGGAGGCTGGCAGCAGGATTTCCCGGTGGTATTTGGAGACCACGTCCTCGGCATCCTCACTCGAGAAGATCTGCTCCGCAAGCTGGCTCAGAACGGTTCCGGCGCGCCGGTGCGGGACGCCATGCGGCGCGACTTCCAAATGGCGGATTCGCACGACACTCTTGAGCACGCGCTCGCGGTTTTGCACAATTGCCGTTGCCGTTCCCTGCCCGTGCAGCACGATGGCAGGCTTGTCGGCATGTTAAACGCTGACAACGTCGGCCAATTCATGATGATTCAATCCGCCATCCGCCGTAACAAAGCGTCGCATAAGAACGGCCAGCCGGAGCAGCCGGCGGAGCCCCCGAGCCGCGATTCAGGCTGGATTGCCTGATCGGGCGGTGAACGGCGTGCGCCTAGTGTGGTGTTTCTCAAATACGTGACACATAACCTCCATCACGTTGTCATGCTGAGCGAAGCGACCTGTCCCGGCGAAGTCGGGAAGCATCTGCTGCTGTATCAAGCATGTCGCAGAGAAGCAGATCCTTCGCTTCGCTCAGGATGACAGGCTGATGGTGTGTCACTATCTTTGGTTACGCGACACCAGCCCTTGCCTTGAGTATCTGTAATGTCTCAGTTTCTGGCTCGTAGCGACGCCGTCCCGTTGCCGAGCCCAAAACTGAAGCATTACGGACCACCATTTTTTCCTTGACATTGCAGAGCAAACAGCACTAGATATAGTGGTAGCTAGACGCTACACCCCAATTTGTGGCGTCGAAGCTGAAAATCAGACACCTTGGAGAGGAGGTCACTCAACTGATGCCAGCAAAGAAGAAAGCCAAGAAGAAGAGATAAGCATTTTCTCCTTTCCCCAAGGCCCGCTTCACCTCAGCGGGCCTTTTTTTTGAGCTTGCCTCTCGTTCGCGCCACCTCCAACATCCACGAAAATCAGGGTGCGCTATTTAAGCGCGGAACCCGGCTTCTCCTGGGCGTCGAAAAGCGGATGCGGCTTCAGTTTCATCTTCGCAGCCAGCCAAGCGGCTGGGGGGCGCTGAAGGCGGTTGTTGAAACGGCGCACCTCATCGCTGAAGAGTTCGCGGCGGTCCTCAATCCTTTCCTGAAGTTCAAAAAGGTCGCTCTGGAGCTGGGAGAAAATGCTATTTGTCTTCAACTCAGGGTACTGCTCTGCTTCTGCGAACAGGGTCCGGAGAGCACGGCGCAGAGTGGCGTCACTCGAAGTTTTCTCCGGAATGCTCCGCGCCTTAAGATATGCGGCGCGCGATTCGCTTACGAGCCGCACAGATTCCTGCTGTCCGCTCATGTAGCTGCGGCAGAGCTGCAGCAACCTCGGGAGGTCGTCGCTTTGGCGCTTGAGCAACATGTCGATATCCGACCACGCCCTGTTCAAATCGCCCGACTGGCGCCGTAAGCTCGCCTTGGCGCGGGCCATAAGGATGGCGGCAGCGATGACGGCGATAATGATGATGACGACGGCAAGTATGACCCATTCCATGCGTCTGGACTGCTCCTTCCGTCCTCT
>JBOGJZ010000080.1:0-2523 GCA_050745645.1 Terriglobia bacterium
CACAGCTCGTGTGACGTGCACCGCGCCCACCACGTTAACCCGGTAAAACCGCACCCAATCCTCGGGTGTGATTTCAAGAAATGGAGCAAAATGGCCGATGCCCGCGCAGTTGACCAGGACGCGCACCCTGCCGAATTGCTCGTGAATCTGCTGGCAGGCGCTTTTGACCGCATCAGCGTCTGCGATGTCACAAGGAAAATACGCCGTTTGCGGCGCGGTCTTGCGGCAGACATTCGCGACCCGCTGCAAGGCAGCGCCGTTAACGTCGACCAGCGCCAGGGCGCGCGACTTCAAGGCCAAGGCCTCGGCTGATGCGCGGCCAATACCGCTCGCCGCGCCGGTCAGAAGGATAACGCCATCCGCAGCCATGTCAGTTCCTAATATCCGGCTCTGCCGCTGTCCCTCTCAGGCTCCTGAAATCACGCGAGGCCGTTCAATCGAGCGATTGATCAGGCCATAGGGCCTGTCGCCCTTCAGACAGGCAATGACCTGCGCTACGGCGCGAGCCTGCAAGGTTGCGCGCGCTTCTTCACTCAGCCATGCCGTATGTGCGGTGACGATTACTTTCGGGTTGGCCAAAAGCGCCCGGCGGACAGGCGTCACCTCGTTTTCTGACTCCAGAACGTCAAGCCCAGCCCCGCCGATCTCCCCTGCATCGATAGCAGCAAGCAGGGCGGCCTCATCAATTAGCCCGCCGCGGGCGGTGTTGATGATGAAGGCAGTATTTTTCATTTTCTTGAAGACTGCTTGGCCAAAAAGGCGCCTCGTCTCGTCGTTCAGCGGCGCATGAAGCGAGATAAAGTCAGCCCGCGCAAGCAGCGTGTCAAATAAAACTTTCTCAGCGCCAATCTCCTGCGCCCGGCTCTCGCTCAGGTAAGGGTCATAAACCACCACGTTCATTCCAAGGCTCTGTACCTTGCGGGCAAGCAAGGAACCGATCTGCCCCGCCCCGCACAGACCGCACGCCTGGCCGCGCAGCCGGCGCAGAGGCGGCATCTTGCTGAGGCTCCATCGATCCTCCTTGGCTAAAGTCATAGACGGGACGATTTGGCGGCTGAGCGCGAGCAGAAGCGTCAGGGCATGGTCGGAAACTTCGTCGATGCAATAATCCGGCACATTCGCCACCATGATGCCCCGCGCCGTCGCGGCGCCGATGTCGATGGTGTCGACTCCAATACCGTAGCGCACGATGATGCGGCAGCGCTCCATCGCTGCAATTACCGCTGCGGTAATTTTACTGCGCCCGTTCAGCACGCCATCCGCGTCCCGGCACAGGCCAATAAGCTGCTGCTCTTCGGTGGCTTGACCCACAACAAGATGACCACCGGCCGACTCAACGGCACGACGCTCTTGTTCGACATCCGCAAACCGATGGTCCGTAATTACAACCTTCATACCTGTCACCTTGATCCTTGGCCGGAAGCGTGCGCCTTAGCCAGCTTCCCTAGCTAGGTTATGAACTCTTCAATGGACTCAAGCCAGAGGAGCATTCGGCGCGCCGCATCTGGCAGAGATGTCTCTCGAAAGCAAAGATGGAGATCACCCTGCGCCGGACTCATCATCATTATTTAGCTGTGATATGCTGTCAAGGCTGTTTGCCAGTCAGATCGCGCAAATGCGCCCCTGGCAAGCCGGCCAGGGCGCAGGATTTGCTATCGATTGTCGCAGAGGCGCTCTCTCCAGATGGATTTCACGCCTCTTTTTCTTGGGCGCGGTCACACCGGACGCCAGCCGCGCAGGATTCAACATCGGTGTGGGACTTCGAACTGCTGGCATTTCGGCTTCGCGGCTTAAAACAAGCTGATTCATTTATTCAAAACTCAGGAGGAGAATCGTGTCCGACATAGGATTGCTTCCAGTCGACTGGGAACATCGCTTCGATCCGATGCGAATGAATCGCGAAAGACTGCAGCGAGCGAAGGACGCCCTGAATAATTCTGACCTTGACGCGCTGTTTGTGTTCCGAACTGAGGATGCCCGCTACCTGATGGGCTATCGTCACCACCTGGGGCCTGCCTTCATCTTGGGCAACGCCGTGGTTGTGCTTGCACGAGACCATGAGCCCATCCTTTGGACGATGGACTATGTGCATTGCCAGGCTCGCATGAGCTGGATTAATCCGGAACAGGTTCAGCCTCGCGCGAATTTCCGCGAGCCGGTCGCCATGAAGCGATGGGCAGAACAACTCGAAAGTTTTATCGGTCCTCTCTCAGGCAAGCGCGTTGGAGTGGATTTTTGGGACCTCAATTTGGAAGCGGCCATCCGCAGCACGTTCCCAAAGACTGAATTCAAGGACGGCTACTACAACGTGCTCATGCGGGCTAAGGAGATCAAAACCCACGACGAGATTATGTGCCTGAAGATCGCTAACGCCATGACCGAAGCCTCACTTCAGAAGGCGCTCGATTTTCTGCGCCCTGGAGTCCGGGAATGCGAAGTTCTGGCGCTCGCCTGGCATACGATGGTTGCCATGGGCAGCGAGTGGACTCAGTGCTCGAACATCGTCTGTTCCGGCCCGTACAC
>JBOGJZ010000081.1:0-2960 GCA_050745645.1 Terriglobia bacterium
GTGATGTCTTCCCAGTTCAACTCATGGACATAGCCAACCTGGTTGGCATCCATGAAGCATGGGTCGCACATCATATTGCAGCGGTTCGTGAGGTCGACCGTCAGCACGGTTCCTCGTCCGTGCCGTATCGTGCTCGAGCCGTGGTGATGCACGTGCGCGTCGTTGTGGGCAGCAATATCGCGTCCCGGAAAATTCTTCTCAATCCAGGAGAGGAATTCTGTGCTCACAGCCATCAGGTCCTCATACTTGCCGTGGATTGGACATTCCTTAACCATCCAAACTTGGCCGTCACGCTCGATGACCTGAGCCTTGATCTCGCCGACTTTTTCATCAACCAGGTCTTCCCAGTTCTTTTCCCCGCGCAGGATGGCGGACCTCACTTCTTTAACGCACCCCGGGCAGAGCGAGTCTGTCGTGCGCGGCCACCCCAAGGTAGGCTTGCTTTTCTCCCAGGATTTCAATAGGGGCTTATCAGACCAACTGGGTATGAACGACGGGTTTGGATGGTACTTATTGAAGAATTGGACGGTGTCAAAAGCCGCGCCAGCAGCTTCGCAGAGGACTGCCTCAAGTATCTTTTCAATTCGCCCGTTCAACATTTGCCTTTCCTCCTTTGCGCTGGTTGATCGAGGGCGTTTATCGAGGGTTGTGATCTCCTTCTGCCGTGATCCAAGCCCTCTGATATGATTCCCCCGTCTTGCAGGACCAGAGTCTCGAACTCACTTACGAGTGAAGTTTACCTCTCGCCAGCTGCTGAATGCAAACGGCGATGGCTGCGCAAGTTTTTTACCACTTGACCTGCGCGATCGCGCCTTCGGACGCGGAGGAAACGAGCCGCGCGTATTTCCCCAGCACACCTGACGGATACCGGGGCGCAGGCGGAGTCCAGCTCGCCAGTCGCTTCGCGACTTCATCGGCTGAAAGCTCTACTTCAAGCTTTCGCGCATTGATATCAAACACGACCGTGTCGCCCTCACGCAGCGCCGCAATGGGCCCGCCGAGAGCCGCTTCCGGAGCGACGTGCCCCACCATCAGGCCGCGCGTCGCTCCGCTGAAGCGGCCATCAGTAACGAGCGCCACCGAGTCGCCGAGTCCTTCGCCCACGATCGCGCCCGTGACGCCCAGCATTTCTCTCATCCCCGGCCCGCCTCGCGGCCCTTCATAGCGAATCACCACCACGTCTCCCGCCTTGATTTTCTTGCCAGTCACCGCTTTCATGGCGTCTTCTTCGCGTTCGAAGACGCGCGCCGGCCCGCGATGGAGCAGCTTCTCGTGCCCTGCAATCTTAACGACAGCGCCGTCGGGCGCGATGTTCCCTTTCAGGATTACGAGGCCGCCGGTACTCTTGAAAGGCTTCGAGGCGGGACGGACCACCCTTTGGCCGGGAGTTTCCTTCGCATGCCGCGCCTCTTCTCCGAGCGTGCGCCCGGTGACCGTGATCTCACTTTCGTGGAGGTACCCGCCCTCAAGCAGGCTCTTGGCAATGATGGGAATGCCGCCGGCTTGATGGACATGGACCGCCATGAACTCGCCTCCGGGCTTCAGCGAGGCAACGATCGGAGTGCGCTTGCTGATCGCGTCAAAATCATCGATGGAAAGCGGCACGCCTGCCTCACGTGACATGGCCAGCAGGTGCAGCACGGAATTGGTGGAACCGCCGGTGGCTGCAACACTGGCGATAGCGTTCTCAAATGCATTGCGGGTGAGAATGTCCCTAGGCCTCAGGCCGCGGCGCAGCACGTCCATGACAAGCTGGCCAGCGCGGAACGCGACCTCGCTCTTTTCCGGCACGGTGGCTGGAACGCTATTGAAGCCCATCGGCGACAAACCGATAAACTCCATCACGGTAGACATCGTGTTAGCCGTGAACTGCCCTCCACAAGATCCGGCGCCAGGACAGGCGACGTTTTCCAGTTCTCTTAGATCGGCGTCGGACATCGAACCGGCCGCGTGCGCCCCGATGGCCTCGTAGACATCTCCAATAGTCACGTCGCGGCCTCTGAAATTGCCCACTGCGATGGACCCGCCATAGAGAAGCACCGAAGGCACGTTCAGGCGGATCAGCGCCATGGCGCCGCCGGGAGTCGTTTTATCGCAGCCGACGAGGGCGACAATCGCATCGAACATGTGCCCGCGGCCCATGAGCTCGATCGAGTCCGCCACAATTTCCCGGCTCACGAGCGAAGTTTTCATGCCTTCGGTGCCCATGACGATGCCGTCCGAGATAGCAACCGTATTGAACTCCATGGGCGTTCCGCCGGCAGATCGGATGCCTTCCTTCACCTTCACCGCCAGCTCACGCAGGTGGTAATTGCACGGCATGGTTTCAGTCCAGGTGTTGGCGACCCCAACTATGGGTTTGGCGAGATCCCGATCGGTAAATCCCATCGCCTTGAGCATGGCGCGCGCGCCCGCTCGCTCAGGTCCGTCAGTAATGATGTGACTGCAATGTTTCGGGTTTAATGGCATAGCGTCTCCTCGGTTTACGTGAAGCGAGAATCTTCGCAGATTCGGCCGCATCGCGCAAGCAGTGCATGTCCGGTGGCACTTAGCCGCCTCAGAGTGTAGCGCAGATTTTCTTTCCAGAAAGTCTGCGGCTTCTCTTCAGGAATCCACGAACGAGCCGCAGAGTTTCCAAAAGTTGGGAACTCCGCGCTACCCTAACCCAGGAACCTGGATTTTTCGCTTTTCGGGAAACGGCAACGGAGAGAGTGGAAGAACAGCAACAGCGGAATAGGAGAAATCGCGCTAGCCTGCGAACTTGTACCCGAGGCCTTGTAGGGTGAGGATCAGTTGAGGCCGGCGGGGATTCTCTTCAAGTTTATGCCGCAGCCAGGCGACGTGTACATCTACGGTGCGGGTATTAGGCATGGCCTCGTATCCCCAGACGTTCTTGAGTAACTCATCACGTGAGATAGTCTCTCCGCGATGTTCAATAAAATACCGAAGCAGTTGAAACT
>JBOGJZ010000082.1:0-2322 GCA_050745645.1 Terriglobia bacterium
GGTCTCACGGGTCTCCTTCGTCTCGTCTGGAGTTGTTAAGCTGGATGAATTCTGAATCAAGATGCGCTGAAACCGTGGCTCTCATTTTTTGCAAACCCTGTTTCACCGGAAAGAGGCTGACGGCGCCGGTCTGGTGCGCTAACCAGCCTCCGAGGGTGAAGGGGCGGGCAAAGCGAGAAAGTGCTTTGGAATCAATAGAGGACAGGTCGAAGGTACAAGTCCTATTACGGATTCGGATTGAGGGTCTCGTGGCAGCGCCGCGGCTCAAGGAAGGCGGCGAACAGATTCCCGGGCTCGGAATGACATTCGGACTTATGCAACGAACTTATAAGTCGGGACACTAGCCGCTTATTATAAGCCCACGCACTCGCTGGCCTATCAGCCCTGCGGGTCCTTTTGCGTATCGCCACCAGCAACGATAAGCACCAATGGCGAAATCTAACCTTACATCGCCTCAAAAGGCCGGGCCTCTTCAGGAAAGCTCACCTTCAAAGCCATCCAGAATCCGCTGGATGGTTCTCCTGTTGCTCAGCTTGATGTACATGATCACGTACATGGACCGGACGGGCATCTCGATTGCCGGTCCGTCGATCTCGCGCGAGTTTCGGCTAAGCCAGACGGAGCTCGGGCTTGTTTTCAGCGTTTTTCTGTGGGCATACGCCATCGGACAAATCCCGGTAGGCTGGTTTGCCGACCGCTTTGGAGCGAGATTGGTGCTGTTGATTATCGTCCCTTTTTGGTCGCTTATGACGGCAATGACGGCCGCCGCGGCGGGTATCGCCTCACTGCTTGGCATACGGTTCGTTTTTGGATTAACCGAGGCCGGCGCGTTTCCTACGGCCACTCGCGGCATGCAGCTCTGGTTTCCAAAAGCGGAACGCGGTATCGTTCAGGGTGTCACCCATAGTTTCAGCCTGCTTGCTGCGGCATTCGTGCCGTTCCTTGCCGTGAGCATCATGATCGCGTCCAGTTGGCGCTGGATTTTTTATTTGTTCGGGGCTGCCGGCCTGTTGTGGTCGCTCGGTTTCTATCTGCTGTACCGCAATCTTCCGGAAGAGCACTCCAAGGTAAACCAAACTGAGCTCGCCCACATCCGCGGGCGCGATGCAAACGGGGCCATCAAGCCGCCGGTTGATCCGCGCAGCCGGCCTGAAGCGCCGTGGAAAACCATCTTCCGGTCACGCAATATGTGGTGCATTGCGGCTGGATATTGCTGTTTTTACTACGGCACCTATTTTTATATCACGTGGTTTCCCGCTTACCTTGAAGAATACCGCCATCTGTCTCTGAGAGCTGTGGGCATCTTCGCCTCGCTTCCGCTTTTGGCCGGCATGATCGGCGATCTTTTGGGAGGAGCTTTGACGGACACCGTGTACCGAAAGACGGGAAAGCTCAGGTTTGCCCGCCGCGTGGTCGCCGCGCCCGCCATGCTAGCCTCCGCAATCTGCCTGATACCGGCAGCGACAACCCATCATGTGGCGACCGCAATTTTTTGCCTCACGGCTTCGCTGTTCTTTTTGGAAGTGGTTATCGGCCCCGCCTGGGCCGTCCCCATGGACGTTGGCGGCGAATTCAGCGGTACGGTTTCGGGTGTTATGAACATGGCCGGAAGCGTGGCCGCGTCATTCTCTCCAATCATTTTCGGCGTCTTTGTGCAGAAGGGCTTGTGGATTATTCCGTTCTTTATTTCCGCCGGCATCCTGCTTACTGGCTCCCTGATCTGGACGTTTCTGATCGACCCGGAAATATCTGTGGTTCAAGCCAGGCTCCCGCAAAGTCAGGCCCAGTTTCGCAACGTATGAGCGCACGCCACGATGGTGGCTGGAAAGGAATGACACTGGTGATGCCACCACATCCATAGCGAAGCGGGTTGGGAGACACGGTGTTCTCACGCCCGCTCAACCAGGCGGTTCGGGGAGGCGCAATATCCATCGGCTGGTATCAGTCATCGGTTGGCGGGAGAGGCAATGACACCGCCTGCCGCCTTTTCGCGGATAGATCAAGAGCCTTGGTCAGCATTAGACGGTTATGAGCCTCTTTGGCCGTGGCGTGCTGTGTAGGCACACCGAGTGCTACACGGTTGAGCCAAGATTCAGTTTCTTCGCGCATAGGGCCCCGCAACTCTCCGAGCGCCATGTCACCGGGAGGATAACTACCCATGAAATCCACGAGACGGCTCTTATCGGGCAAGTACCCTTCGGACTGAGGCGCGCTTACGGCGAGCACGATGTCGCGATGAGTATCGTCAATCGTGAGCACTCCCTCGGTACCGACGATGCCAACTTCCAGACTGTAAACGGAGGCGGGCCATGTAACAGGGAG
>JBOGJZ010000083.1:0-3072 GCA_050745645.1 Terriglobia bacterium
ACAATGGAGACCGGCGGGAAAGATGAGACGGGTTTTTTGATTCCCCGCCGTAGCGGCGCCGTCCCGGCGGCAGGTAGCGACCGGGTGGCGCAGACGCGGCGCACTGTGCCGTGTCTGCGGCCAGGGACTTAAGGCACTGACAAATGCTTAGCGGGCTAATCAGTGAAATCCACAAGGGCTGCCGGCTGACCCCCGACCCGCTGGGCGGGGACATCATGAATCCGCAGTCGCTTCCCGACTGCGCCGGGACCTTCGGCAACCGCTCCGACCATGTCGGGATCTTCGACTACACCTACCCGCTCAATAACCCTACGACCCTTGTCGATCCCCTGGGGCTGGATAGCTACCGGTTGCTGTTCCGCGTGACTCAGTCTGGCCATTCTCTCTTCTACCCGCTTAACTTTTCTTCTTATTCCGCCGATAGACCTTTAGAGGATTACTGAAAAAGTCGATTCTGTCATGCTGAACGGAGTGAAGCATCTGCTTGCCGTAGTGACACAGAAGAACTTAGATTCTTCGTTTCGCTCAGAATGACACGCTCCAAGCCCTTTTTCAGCAACCCTTTAGGAATCGAACCCCGTTGATACATGCCCTGGCGCGGGGCGCGGCCCTCTGGCGGAGGAAAGAACTATGACGGTTGAAGATCTTCTGCGCAAAGCATCCGAGTCCGGCGCGTCAGACCTGCACCTGAAAACAGGCAATTACCCGTATATCCGGGTTGATGGCGTCTTGCACCCGCTCGCGGAGTTCTCCCATCTAACCGCCGAGGCGATGCAGAACTTTGCCTTCAGCATCATGAATGCGCGGCAGAAGCAAAAATTCAAGGACTTCGCTGAAGTCGACATGAGCTACACCGTCCCGGGCCTTGGCCGGTTTCGAGTCAACGCCTTTCAGGAACGGGGGACGCTTGGAATGACGCTGCGTGTGATCCCGCCCGTGATCCGCGGCGTCGACGAGCTGCACTTACCGCGCGTGATCCACAAGCTTTGCGAAGAGCGGCGGGGAATGGTGCTCGTGACCGGCGCCACGGGAAGCGGCAAATCCACCACGCTTGCCGCTATGATCGACCGTATTAACTCCACGCGCGCCGACCACATTATCACCATCGAAGACCCCATCGAGTTTTACCATCAGGATAAAAAATCGCTCATCAATCAGCGCGAGATAGGCTTTGATACGCCTAGTTTCGATGTAGCCTTGCGCTCCGCCCTGCGCCAGGATCCGGACGTGATCCTGGTAGGCGAGATGCGCGACATTGAAACCATGCGAACGGCCATTACCGCCGCCGAAACCGGACATATGGTCTTTTCCACACTGCATACGCTGGACGCGCAGGAAACAATTCAGCGCATCATCGCGGTGTTTGCACCCCAGGAGCAGCAGCAGATACGGCTGCAACTGGCGTCCACACTGAAGGGTGTGATCTCGCAGCGTCTGGTGAGGCGCGCCGACGGGCATGGGCGCGTTCCGGCCGTCGAAGTGCTCATCTCCACCGAATTCATCCGCGAGTGCATCATCACTCCGGATAAGACGCGCCTCATCCGGGAGATCATCGCTTCCGGCACCTCGCAGTACGGCATGCAAACCTTCGATCAGTCGTTGTATGATCTATATTCGCAGCATCTAGTCGAACTCGAAGAGGCTTCCAAATGGTCATCGAACCCGCAAGAGTTGAAGCTGCGCATCGATGGCATCCGCTCAACCAGCGACGCCGCCCGGGAAGAAATGGAACGGGTGGTGCTCAGCGGTGAACGGCCGCTCGCCGGATAAGAAAAAATCCACGAATCCCCTGGCGGCCGCGCTGAAACTGCTTGCGCGCCGGCCCCATTCCTGCGCGGAGCTTCGCCGCGCGCTCACCAGAAAGTTCCGCAGTTGCGAAGCCGTCGATGAAGCGATCGCCCGCCTGCGCGCGCTCGGCTATCTCGATGACCGCAAGTTTGCGGTCCAATACGCCTCCATGCTCGCCCGGAGCCGTGGTTTTGGCCGCGAGCGCATCCGCCGCGAGCTGCGCGCTAAATTCGTCGAGAACGCCGCGATCGATGCCGCCCTCGACACCGCCTTTGCAGAAACCGGCGAGCGTGATCTCCTCGACCGCGCCCTCGAAAAGAAACTGCGCACTCTCCGCCTGCCTCTCACCCGCCCCAGGTTTTACGCCCTCTGCCAGAGCCTGATGCGGCTCGGCTTCCGCTCCGATGATATTATGAAAGCGGTGCGTTCCCGGCCGGAACTGAAGCCCCTGAGCGGGGCCATTGAATCAATTGAGTCATTGGACGATTGAATCATTGATTCAATCGGTCGATGGCGCAATGAACCAAATCTCCTTATGAATTCAAACCAGATTCGCCAAACCTTCCTTGATTTCTTTGCCGCGCAAGACCACCGCGTAGTTCGTTCGTCGCCGCTCGTTCCGGCCAACGACCCGACGTTGTTGTTTTCAAACGCAGGCATGAACCAGTTCAAGGACGTGTTTCTAGGGCGCGAGAAACGCGACTACACCCGCGCCTGCTCCTCACAAAAATGCGTGCGCGCTGGAGGCAAACACAACGACCTCGAACAGGTAGGCCGCACCACGCGCCACCACACATTCTTCGAGATGCTCGGCAATTTTTCGTTCGGCGATTATTTCAAGAAGGAAGCGATTCCCTGGGCTTGGGAACTAATCACCAAGGATTTTGGAATTCCTGAAAAGAAGCTCTACGTTACGATTTTTGAAGGTGCAATAGAGCCGCACGCCGATATCCCGCGCGATACCGAGGCGTATGATTACTGGCGTTCCGTGGGCGTTCCGGCTAGCCGTATCTTCGAGCTCGGCATGAAGGAAAATTTCTGGCAAATGGGAGAGACTGGTCCCTGCGGTCCATGCTCTGAAATTCACTACGACATGGGAGCAGCAGCGAGCGACGAAGGCCACACAGATTGCACGTTCCCTTGCCCCTGCGGCCGCTATTTTGAAATCTGGAACCTCGTCTTTATGCAGTACGATCGGAGCTTGAGCGCAAATGGTGTCTACGGGTTTACGCTGCTCCCCAAGCCCTGCGTCGATACCGGCGCGGGACTCGAACGCCTCGCAGC
>JBOGJZ010000084.1:0-3788 GCA_050745645.1 Terriglobia bacterium
TGCAGCGACACATCCAGCGCAATCTTTGCGGGGTCAGCTCCAGGTGAGACTACGAAATCGTATTCTAGCTGACCGTCGGCGCTGTGGTAAATAAGATTGACGCCAGGATACACAGCCTCATAGCGCACTTCGGCGTAGGTAGGGATGCTCGTATGCCATTTGTTCGGGTCGCTTCCCGTGTAGTAATTGACAGTGTCCGGCAGCTTGCGAAAGGGTGTGATGGCGGGAGTCGGATTTGCACCCAGCAACCGGATGCGTACCGTGTCCGATAGTTCTGTATCCCCAGCGGGGGCTGTTACGGACTTCGGCACGCCGGAGAGAAATGCGTGCGAGTGAGAGGGGGAAAAGCGACTTTGGTTTTGCGCGTTACTACTACTAAAATGCGGAGCGTGTGGCCCCTGACTGCGCAGCCCTGCGGGCCTTTCAGTCACGACGTCGAACTCATCAGGTCTTAAAAGAAGCTTGTACCCGGAGCCATGAGCTAGATAACGAACTGAGGGATCGGCTTGACCTTCGTTGACCTCAAATGCGAGCGAGAAAGGTTTATCTTCAAGTAAGCGTGAGGGGGACGTTCGTCGGCCGCTGAGTGACGCCAAGCGAGCACCAAGAGATAAATTCGCATGTCTGTCTTTTGCCTGCGAAAAGCACGGGCGCACAGCCAGGACTGATATGCCGGCGACAACTACGAAAAGGAACAGCCGGTTCGTAGAAATGCTAATTGCCCCCTCAGGCAAGACCGCCGCAACCAGGACAATATGTGTTATTTACGTTAGGTTGCCGGAAAGATGCTAGGATACGCAGAGCCTCATTGTCAAGGCGCGTTTTGTGAACTTCAATCCAAAAAATCAGCGCACACTTCTTAAATCCGTCTGGTTATCGATTACGATAGAAGACTGCTTGCCGTTAAGCAACGCGCAGCCGAAGCGAAAGGCAGGCGCCGCATGGCAGGCGGGAGGCAAATGGTCATGGACCCGTTTATCGTTCACAAGCAACGAATCATAAAGCTCACCGAGGCCAGCCTGTCGCCTGGACAAGCGGGCCTGATGCTGGGCTGGGGCGTCTTCACCACGCTCCGCCTGTATGGAGGCTTGCCGTTCGAGTTTGGGCGGCACTGGGAGAGGATGGCGCGGGATGCAATCCGGCTGAACGTTCCGCTTGGCTGCGAGCGGGACGCGGTTCAGCGCCTGATCGTAGAACTGGCTCGCGCGAACGGCCGCGAGGAAGGCATGGCGCGGGTCATTGTTGTTCGCAATTCGGGGGGCCAATGGGCATTGCCAGTGGATGGATCGCTCAGCGATCTGTTGGTTTTCACTCGCGAGCTGCCGGTTTGGCCAGCTTCATTCCGGCTTCAGATCGGGCCGACAGCCGTATTAGCGGGTGGGCCTTTTGCCGGCGCCAAAATGCTTTCCTGGGCCGGCAATTCAATGCTCATGGAAAAGGCTCGCGCCGAGGGCTACGATGATGTGCTGCTCCTCAACGAGCGAGGCGAGGTAGCCGAATGCACGTCGGCAAACATCTTCGCGGTCCATTCCGGAAAAGTTGTGACGCCGCCGCTTTCTTCCGGGTGCCTCCCAGGCGTGACGAGGGAAATACTCCTCGGCATGGGGTCTCAAGCGGGATTTTCAATCTCTGAGCAGCCGCTTACTCTGGACTCGCTGAGCCAGGCGAATGAGGTTTTCATCAGCTCTACGACGCGCGAAGCCGGCGGCGTGCAAGCGGTGGGGGAACGCTGGCAATTTAAGGCGCCGGGGAAGGTTACCCAGGCGATTGAGAGCGAGTTCCGGGAATACGTGCGCGGGCGCCTGGCGAGCGCTGCGCCAAGGCCGTAGCATCTATCAGTGGTCTGTCATTCTAAGCGCCAGCGAAGAATCTGTTTCGATGGAATAGCTTCAAACAACAGCAGATGCTTCGCTCCACTCAGCATGACATCAACGCTTGGCGACGTGTTACGTATTTCTGAGAGCCACCACTAGCTTTACCCCGGAAGGATGGTGGGCGAAACAAAAAAAAGCAGTTGTTGATTCCCGTCGGTAACCGAACTCGATTTGAATAGATTCCCGATGACGGGAATGCTTCCCAGCAATGGAACAGACGTAGCGGTGCGAGCGCGATTAGTCACCGTGATCCCTCCAAAGACTACCGATCCGCCGTCGGGCACCACCACCTGGGTTGTAGCCTCTTGAGTGTTGATAGAGGGCCCTGCCGTGGTGCTGATCGTACCCACGGAGGCGTTATTCACGTAGATGTTCAAAAAGACGCTGTTGCCGGCAGTGACCTGGGGCGTCACGGCGAGCTGAAGGGTTGCATTGACATATTGCACGGTGACTGTATTGTTGATGCTGGTCTGAATAGGAATCTGAACGCCCTGCTGGACCTCGCCTTTCACGTTGTCCTGAGTTACGATGGTCGGCCGCGACAAGGTGCGGGCTTGATCACGAGTTTCCGCGGCCGTGATAGCCGCGTTGATGGCATATTGCGCTCCGGCATTCGCGATGGCGAAGGCTCCGAAGCCAGTCGCGCTCACAGTCGGCGCCTGGGTTGGAATAGTCAGCAGCGGCAAAGGCGAACTGGTGGGCGCTACTCCGCTGATTCCTTGGCCGGTACCGGCCGCCGTATGAGTGCGCCCAGACTGGTTGTTGAAGGCCGCACTGAGGACAGAGGAAAGCGTCCTGGTGAAATCAGAGTTGGCCAGGACCACTCGCACCTGAATAGACAACTGCTTGGACGGAACATCTAACCGGTCGATTACCTTTTCAATGATCGGAATCTGCGACAAGTGATCGGTGATGATCAGCGCGTTGTCGAGTGGGTCTACCAGCACTCTGCCGTCAGCGCTGACGATGGAGCCTTTCAGGCCATTGAGAAGCGAAGCGACGCCGGGGATGATCTGCGGCGCTCCGCCTGGGCCGCCCACCGCGCCGGCCTGTCCGGGCAATTGGTCCGCGGCGTGCGCATACTTTAAGCGCCGGATCACGGTTACAAGCGGCTCCGCCTTCAACCTGTCGATCCGCGTTTTAGCTTGCGTACTGGCCTCGTTGACCAAAGTCCCGCTCTTCGCGATCCTCACCACGCCATCTTCTACTGTTTTTCTGAGATCATTATTCTTCAACACAATATCCAGGGCTTGGTCCCACGGCACATCGTCCATCACCAGCGTAATTCTTCCCGTTACATCAGGGTCCACCGCCAGATTCAGTCCGCTTACCCGGTGAATGAGACGGAAGAAATCCCGGATGTCCACGTCTCGCAAATCGAGAGAGATTAGTTTTCCGGTGTAATGCGGGGTTGCCGTGCTGAAGAACGGCGTCGACATAATAGCTCCCTGCAAACCGGTTCTTTGCGAGGCAGGCTGCATGGGAGTTGTAGAGGGGGTATAACTGGTCTGCATTTGTGGAGGGTCAACGCTTGGCTGGCTCGGCGGGTCAAGCGGAACAGCTAGCGCCAGGGTACGAGCCTTAGCCCGCGGCGCGTCTTTGACCATTGCTGGATTCTGGGCAGCCGGGGAAGCAATTGTCTTGGCCGGAAGCGCTGGTTCTAAGCCTCCGAAATCCAACTTGACTGGCCGTGAAAGGTCAACGGCCGGCGCCGAGGCGGCTAAATAGCCCGGCGTTTGAACCGCAGCAATCTGTTCGAGCCCAGGGTCGTGCGAACGGGTGGAATGGGCAAGAGTCGCGCTTTCAGCGGCAGCATGTGGTTGTACTGGGTTTTCAAACCGGATTTGCACACCGTCCGGTTCTGACTGAATGTGAAAAGGGGCCGGACCGGATAAGTCGGCGACCACTCTGGTA
>JBOGJZ010000085.1:0-9394 GCA_050745645.1 Terriglobia bacterium
ATGCAAGTAGATGATCCCGGAGGCGCTGTGTCAGTGCATGCTGTAAGTGGCATCTGGGGCATCCTGGCGCTGGGCATTTTCGCGCGGTTCCCAGGCCCAGTGCTGAACGTGCCGGGGGCAATTCCTCTGGGCGGCCCAGGCAGTGGCTCCGGCCAGTTCATAGCACAACTGGTTGGTGTTGCCACCTTGGTGGGCTTTGTGCTGCCCCTAACCTATTTTCTGAACTGGCTTCTCAATCGCGTTTACCCTCAGCGCGTCGCCTCGGAGGGCGAGCGGCAGGGCATGGATTTGTTCGAACTAGGCGCGGGCGCCTATCCGGAATTTATCACCCACACCGAAGATTTCAATCAACGGTACTAAAGAACTGATGCAGCTTGACAAGAGTAGCATTGCGATTTTACAGTGAAACTCTGCGGGGAAAGCCTCAATGAAACGCTAGACGCTGACGTTCCAGGGTTGCCCGGGTTTGAGTATTTAAGCCTTGGAAGGAACAGACTTCATTTTGAAGACCGGCGGATAAAAAATAGGTTCAGGATAAATCCAGAGAGGGAAACTGACTATGGTTAGTGGGTGGAATAGCAAGAAGATTTGTCTCTTTGCAATGTTAGGTGCGCTAATGGTTACCGTTCTCTTGTCGGTTCAGGGGCATGCGCAGGTGGCTGGGGCGACGCTCACCGGCACAGTTACTGACCCATCGGGAGCAGTTATTCCCGGCGCAAAGATTTTCATTGAGAATACCGCAACGGGAGTTGTCACCAACAGTACGACGAACTCGGCTGGCCTATATACAGTTCCTAATCTTATCCCGGGACCATATCAAGTGACGGTGTCGGCGCATGGGTTTCAGACTTCGCAGCGTAAGGGCATCACGCTGACAGTCGGGGCCCAGCAGCTCCTCAACTTGACGATGCAGGTCGGCCAGACGACCCAGACTGTCGAGGTGACCGGCCAGGCTCCTGCCGTCCAACTGGCTACGTCAACCATCAGCGCCGTTGTCAACTCAACCATGGTCCGCGCGCTGCCCCTGAATGGGCGCGATTGGACCACACTGGCGGAGCTGCAACCAGGCGTCCTTTCCGCAGCGGCGACACAGCTCAGCACCAGCGTTACTTCATTTCAGAGGGGCAATCGCGGTCTTGGACTGCAGCTGGCTGTCTCCGGCAATCGCCCGCAACTGAATCTTTATCGTATTGACGGGATCACGGTTAATGATTACGCAAACAGCGGCCCCGGCAGCGTGCAAGGCGGGACTTTGGGAGTGGATGCAATTCAGGAGTTTTCAGTCTTAACGAGCAACTATAACGCGGAGTACGGGCGGACCTCAGGCGGCGTCATCAATGCAATCACGCGCTCGGGCACCAATCAATTCCATGGCGATGCGTTTGAGTTCCTGCGTAACGGGTCGCTCGATGCGGCAAATTTCTTCGACAATTTCAGCAATGTAACTAAGCCGCCTTTCAGGCAGAACCAGTTCGGAGGATCCGCTGGAGGACCGATCCAGAAAGACAAAACGTTCATCTTCGGAGATTATGAAGGGCTTCGCGTGAAAACATCGACGACCGTGATCGCCGACGTTCCTTCCATTGACGCACGTAACGGGATACTTAACTTCCCCGGCGGTCCAAGCACTTTCCCCTCCGGATGCGTGGCTACCTCAACTCCGAATCAGTGCCAAGTGACGGTGAACCCTTTGGTTGAGCCCTACCTTCCTCTATGGGCTCTTCCCAATGCGGGCCTGTTAAGCCCTGGGAATACCGGTCTCTATTCGTTTCCCGGCAATCAAACTATTTCTGAAAACTTTGTGACCGCGCGCGTTGACCACAAAATCTCCGACCGCGACAGCTCTTTTGGCAGTTTTGAGTACGATCATGCCAACCAACTCCTGCCTGATCCTGTGAATGACGTGCTCAATCCGAGTAATACGACGAGAGTGCTGGTCGTGCTCGAAGAGACGCACATCTTCTCCCCACGAATGGTCAATACCGTCCGGGGCGGGTACAGCAGGTCTTGGGCTCAACTCGCCGAACTCTTGCCAGTGAATCCGGCGGCAGGCGACCTGGGGTTAGGACCCGCGACAGGTTTTGGCACACCCGCTATCGCGGTGACAGGGCTGACCGGAGTAGAAGGCGCCGCCGGAGCGGAGCAGTATACTTACCCGTACAATTCGTTTCAGGGAGACGACGACGCCTTTCTCGCCCTGGGGAAGCAAAGTTTGAAATTCGGCGTTGATGTGGAGCGGGATCAGTTGAATTCGCTTTTCGTACCGGCTCTTGCTGGCAATTTTGAGTTTGGTACATTAGCTGATTTCCTGCAGGACAACCCGAGGTCAATACGTACCGCCCTTCCCAACCTGGTCACCGGGAGGGGTTGGCGGCAAACCATCTTTGGCGCTTATGTTCAGGATGACATACGATGGCGCCCTAACCTCACATTTAACCTAGGTGTCCGTTACGAGATGGCAACGACGCTTACAGAGGTCCAAAACAAGGAAGTGTCGCTACACGACGTCTATACGGACAAGGCTCCCACCATTGGTCCTCCGCTTATTGCGACGAATCCCACTCTTCACAACTTCGATCCCAGGATAGGTTTCGCATGGGATCCGTTCAGGGATGGCAAAACTTCCATCCGTGGCGGCTTCGGTGTGTTTGATGCTCTCCCTCTGCTCTCCGAAGTTGCATTCAAAGACAATCAATCAGGTCCATTCAACGCGCAGGGGAACGCGACCAACTTACCGACGGGGTCCTTTCCACTGACGGCATTTAACTTGAGCGCTGCGAGCAGCGCGTTACGCACCTTTTATGTTCAGCAGAACCCCTCCCTCGCCTACGTTATGACGTGGAACCTGAATGTCCAACGCCAACTCATGCCCAATCTTACCGCGTCGATCGCTTACGTGGGCTCGCACGGCGTGCACGAGCCATTTGCTGTGGACGATATGAATATTGTGATGCCGACTGAGACTTCCGCAGGCTACCTCTGGCCGTTCCCCGCAGGCAGCGGCACACCGCTAAACTCGGGTGGCGTCGTTAGCCGCATTGACACTCTGCAATGGAGCAATAGTACATCCTACGAGGCTCTCGAGGCGCAGATCGAAAGAAGATTCAGCCATGGGTTTCAGGTTCAAGGTTCCTATACTTGGGGCAAGGCAATCGATGGGGGAGACGGAATCAATATTGGCGATCCGTTTGCAAATTCGATTTCCAGCTTGTTCTTCTTTAATCCAAAATTGAGGCGCGCCGTCTCCGACTTCGATGTCGCACAGAATCTGGTTGCCAATTATACTTGGGTTGTCCCCACTCCTAAGTCCTTCCATGGTCCTGCAGAATGGGCGCTTAGCGGGTGGCAGTTAGGCGGCATCTTCACGTTGAGGACAGGATTGCCTTTTACTCCTAATGTGGCCGGGTCCGGGAATGGGTCTAGCGGTGATCCGCTCGGCCTCAACAATTCCGATCCTTTTGACTATCCGAACCGCCTCGCCGGGCCGGGGTGCCAGTCGCTGGTCAACCCAGGCAACGTGAACAACTACCTCAAACTTAACTGCTTCGGTCTTCCGATGGCTACCTCTGCCATCGCGGCGCAATGCACGCCATTCTCTGCCGCAACGGCGCCCGGCACCTGCGCGAACCTGCTAGGCAACTCCGGCCGCAACGATGTGTTTGGACCTGGGTCGGTGGATTTCGATTTTTCCGTGTTCAAGAATAATTACATCAAGCGAATCTCCGAGAACTTCAACGTGCAGTTCCGCGCCGAGTTCTTTAATGTGCTTAATCGCGCAAACTTTAGTTCTCCTATCGACAATAGCAACATTTTCGATGTAACCGGAGCCCCGGTTGCGGGTGCGGGTTTGATTGATGGGACATCGACGCCCGCCAGGGAAATCCAGTTTGCGCTGAAGGTAATCTGGTAATTCGCAGCGTTCACAGATGGCTGCCTTGGTCTCGCCAAGGCGGCCACTTCCCCTCCTCTTCTCACTCAGAGACGTCAACCCCGCGCAGGGAGGCGATGTGAATAGTCTTCCGAATCGGCGGTCTTATTGCTAAAGCAGGTTTTTTTAGAATAGGCTGGAGTGGTAAGGAGAACTTCCATGTCTACGATTACTTCACGCCCTGCGGTGAAAACTCCGGTGGATCCGTCATCCAAGGGAGCCGCTTACATCGCGGATTTCCTGATCCAGCAAAAGGTGCCGTATGTGTTCGGGCTGTGCGGTCACGGCAACCTCGGTCTCCTCGACGGATTATTTGACCGCCAGGACGAAATCAAAACGATTTCCGTGCACCACGAGGCGGCAGCCGCCTTCATGGCGGAGGCGTACTTCCGCGTCACGCACAAGCCAGTGGCCACGTTCACCTCATGCGGCCCGGGTTCGGCGAATCTCGTGCTGGCTATCGCAGCGGCGTTTGCTGATTCATCAGCCATGCTGAACATCACCGGCAACGTGCCGACCGGGCAATGGAACCGCGGTCCGTTCCAGGAGAGCGGAAAGTATTTCCAAGGCGACTTCGTTAACGTCCTGCGCCCTTACGTCAAGCGCAGCTTTCAGCCAATCCGGCCGGAGATGCTGCCTCTCGCCCTCCGCCAGGCATTTGCTTTGATGACGAACGGGCGGCCCGGTCCGGTGCACATTGACGTCCCGCTCAATGTCTTTGTCGAGCCCGTGGATGAGAACGCAGCGCGGCGCGAGGATCGCTGGCCGGAGGCTCAGTGGTCGCGCCCGGCGGCAGATCCCGCTGTGGTCGCGGCGGCGATGCGGCTAATTCAACATGCCGAGCGTCCTGTGATTGTTGCCGGGCACGGCGTCGAGTTGAGCGAGGCCGAGCCGGAGCTGCTCGCCTTCGCCGAGGCGATGCGCATTCCCGTCGCCACAACGCCGTTCGGGAAGGGCGTCTTCGATGCTCGCCACACTCTCAGCCTGGGCGCCACCGGCCGTAATGGAACTTACATGGCTAACGCGGCGTGCCGCAACGCCGATGTTATCCTGGCGCTCGGAACGCGTTTTGATGACCGGGCAACCAGCGCGTGGCTGCCTGGCTTTACGTATAGCATTCCGCCGAGCAAGCTGATCCACATTGATATCGACGCGAACGAGATCGGCCGGAATTTTCAGCCGGCCATCGGCGTGATTGGCGACGCGAAGCTGGCGCTGCGGCAGCTCCTCGAGACGCGCACGGCGGATGGCGGCAGCACATATGATGCGTGGCTAGAGCGGATCGCCGGATGGCGCAAGCGCTGGCAGGCGGCGACGGCTCCCCCGCGCACGTCGGACGCTGTTCCGATCCGGCCGGAGCGTTTCGTAGCGGACCTGCGCAAGGTAGCGCCCGCAAACGCCATCGTGTTGTCTGACGTGGGCGTGCACCACAATTGGCTGGTGGCTGAGTACGAAGCGTGGAAGACACGAACGCTCATCCAAACATGGGGTTTCGCCTCAATGGGATTCGGTGTCGCCGGGCCGCTTGGCGCTAAGCTGGCCGCGCCTGACCGCCCCGTTATCGCGGTGTGCGGCGACGGAGGTTTTGTGATGAATGCGAGCGCTGTGCTCACCGCTGTCGAATACAAGATTCCCGTCGTGTGGCTCGTGTGGAACAATTATGGGTATTGCGCGATCCGCGATCAACAACTGGGCTATTTCGGCAACGACCGCGAGCTTGCGACGAGCTTCACCGACATCAGCGGGAAGTTATTTACCGCTGATTACGCGATGATGGCCCGGTCGATGGGCGCGGCAGGACAAATCGTCGAGAAACCTGGGGATTTGGCGCCGCAGATCGAGGCGGCGATTTCATCCAACCAGCCTGCGGTGCTCGACGTGCGCATCGACCGTGAAGTGCGCCCGCTCGCAACCGGAAGCTGGGACCTTCCGCCGATCCCGCATCCAATGCCCAACTTTGGGTGGGGTGACGATTAATGACAACCAGTGGCAAAACCGAAGCGCGAGTCGTACGGCTCGAAGAACTTCCGTGGATCGAGCCGCCGGGGCACCACGGCGCACTTTCAAAGCTCCTCGTGAATCCGGATAACACGCAAACCAGCTCCTTTGATTTTCGGATATCCATTTACGAACCCAGAGGCCATGTCGAGCCGCACACCCATAGCGATGCGGAACAGGTGTATTACATCCTGGAGGGCAAAGGCCTGATGAGGCTTGGCGACCGGGACCTCGTTGTAGAACCGAACACCGCGATTCACATCCCCTCCGGCCTTATACATGGGATTGCCAATACCGGGCTTGAGGACTTAGTGTTCATCGTGGTAACGACGCCGCCGCAGATATCCCGCTCCGATTCGTAAGCGAACGGCGGGATACACTGAACGCGCTAACCGCCACACCACTAGCCGCAGCCGTAAGATGGCGCTGAAATAGGTTTTTCGATGTCATTCTAAAGCGAAGAATCTGGCTTTGCGTGAAATCAATGATTTGCGAGATCTGGTAGTGGGTCAGTTTGATGTAGCGGCGGCTTTACGCCGCCATTTGGCGAGGTAAACTCGCCTCTACATCGGTCAAATTGACCCCATTTTTCCTTCGCTTCGCTCAAAATCACATGCTTTCGGACTTATTTCCGCATTCTGTTGAACAACCGGTTTAGGACCATTGGAGATGCCACATGGGTCAACCTTATCAAGCAACTCGGAATAGCGTCAGTACAGGCGCTCCGTCAAACCTACCGGCCCTCCCGGTGATTCGCGCCCTCATCGGCGGCGAATGGCGCGGCTGCGCAGAAGTTGAGGTGCTGCGTTATCCCTACGACGGGCGGGAAGTGGCGCACGTCGCCCAGACGCCGCCCGCTGAAGTTGCGCAGGCAGTCGAGGCGGCTGCGCAGGCCTTCCGAAGTTGGCGGAATGTTCCGGCATTCGAGCGGGCACAAGTCCTCGCGCGTATTGCCGGCGGCATAGCGGAACGTGAAAAAGAGTTCATTGAGACGATGTGCTGGCAAACCGGGAAAATCGTCCGCGACGGCCGCGCCGAGGTGGCTCGCTCGGTTTCAACCATGGAGATAGCGGCGGAAGAGGCCAAGCGAATCGACGGGATGGTCATTCCGATGGATCAGGTCCCCGCCGGGCGTGGGAAGTTCGGCTTTGCTGTCTATGAGCCAGTGGGCGTCGTAGCCGGCATCTCGCCTTACAACGCGCCCCTCAACCTCGTAGCCCACAAGCTCGGGCCGGCGCTCGCCGCTGGGGACACTCTGGTGCTCAAGCCGCACCCGCAAGGTTCCGGAGTTGCCGCGCTGGTTGGCGAGATCGCCCTCGCGGCGGGGGTTCCGCCCGGCGTGTTCAATATCATACATGGCGGACCTGACGCTGGCCGCGCCCTCATCACCCACCCGGCAGTGGCGCTTGTGAGCTTCACCGGTAGCGGGACCGTTGCCGCACAAATTTTGCGCGACGCCGGTCTCAAGCGCACCTTCTTTGAACTTGGCGGCAATGCCCCGGTCATCGTGCACGCAGACGCGCGGTGGGAGCATGCGGTAGATATGCTGGCAGGCGCGGCATTTGGACTGTCAGGCCAGTCCTGCGTTTCGACACAGCGGATTTATGTTCACAAATCTCTGTTCGAGCAATTTACCGCGGCGCTGGCGGTTCGCGTTAAAAAGCTCGTTGCCGGCGATCCCTTTGATCCCGCCACCGAGGTTGGACCGTTAAATTCGGTCGCCGCCGCCGAGCGCGTTCAGACCTGGATCGAGGAAGCGGTTGCCGGTGGTGCTCGCCTTTTGTGCGGCGGACGCCGTGATGGGGCGCTTGTGTGGCCGGCAGTCCTGACGAACGTCTCGCCAACCATGAGGGTCGTTTGCGAGGAAGTCTTTGGTCCAGTGGTCACAGTGACGTCCTACGCGGAGATCGAGGAAGCCATCGCGGCGGCGAACGCGAGCCCCTGGGGATTGAAGGCGGGCGTGTTTACGGAGTCGCTCTCTTTGGCATTAAGGGTGGCGCGCGAGCTGGAATACGGGACGGTCAACATCAATGCGCCCTCGCGTTCGCGGGTTGACCACGAACCGTCGGGGGGCTCGAAGGCGAGCGGTTGGGGCCGCGAAGGTCCACGCTACGCGATTCGCGAGATGAGCAATTTGAAAATGATCAGCGTGAACCAGGTGTAACAGCGTGCTGAAACACCCGGATTGTCAGGCTGAACCCTTCGCTGGTCATTCTGAGCCGATTCGATCCGATTTGAATCGCTGTGAGCCGGTTCGATCCCACCATTGTCATTCTGAGTGTCACATGGCCTTCGGCCCACCCATGTAGATGAAAGTCGCCATGCCCTGTCACCCCCGCGAAGCTTGTCCTCCGCGAAGGCGGGGGAGCGGGGGTCCAGAACGGTACGAAATATCCTGGGTTCCCGCTTACGTGGGAATGACGGGGCATGGATGACTTTCGAGAGAGCGGAGCGAAGAATCTCTGGTGGCTCAGGGCTGGCTCCGCGCCATTGATTCAGCAACCCGTCAGGGCGATGATCTCCAGAGGCAAGCCATGCAGCCGGGTGGTGGCGCATCCACGAATGTAACAAGTCAGCGCTGGGACGAAGAATACGACCTGGTAGTGCTTGGCGCGGGTGCGGGCGGCATGACCGCGGCCCTCGTTGGCGCGCTCGAAGGGCTGCGAACGCTGCTCGTCGAGAAAACGGACCAGATCGGCGGCACCACGGCATTCTCCTCCGGAAGCGTCTGGATTCCTGGGAACCCTCAACAAAACAGCATCGGAATCTCCGGTGACGCGGAGGCGGCGCGGCAATACCTTGATGCCCTTGTAGATGGCCGCGCGGACCGCGCGCTTCGCGAAAAGTTTCTCGCCGCTGGGCCGGAAATGCTGCGATATCTCGATGCTCGCACCGACGTGCGCTTCACGATCTACCGCCGCCATCCGGATTACCGGCAGGAGCTCCCGGGCGCAGCGGAAGGCGGGCGGCCGCTCGATCCGCTGCCATTCGACGGCCGGACCCTGGGCGAACATTTCAATCGCGTGCGCGCGCCGTTGCCGGAGCTGACGCTGTGGGGCGGCATGATGGTGACTCGCGCTGAGGTCGCTCGCCTCTTACGCATCCCCTGGTCATGGGACGCGATCGGTCTCGGCGCAAAACTCACCGCGCGTTATGCTCGTGACCGCCTCCATTACAAGCGCGGCACAAGGCTCGTCTTGGGAAATGCTCTGGCGGCTCGCCTGTTCAAGAACCTGCTCGACCGCAGCGTGCCCATCTGGTTCAACGCCCGGACAAAGGCCCTGATCGCCGGCGACGGCGCTGTGACCGGCCTCGTCATCGAGCGCGACGGCGCGGAGGCACGCATCCGCGCCCGGCGTGGCGTCATCCTGGCTGGCGGCGGCTTTCCGGCGAACCCGGCGTTACGCGAACGCTTTTTGCCGAAGCCAGTCGCGCAATACACCGCCGCCTTCGAAGGATGCACCGGTG
>JBOGJZ010000086.1:0-3193 GCA_050745645.1 Terriglobia bacterium
ATTCCAGGGCGTTTGATCGGCGCGCGCCTGACAAGCGCGATCCGCAGCGGAACGCCATTTTCTACCGTGAGGGGAATGCGGACAACTCCGGCGGCAGGAATTTTCTGAGAATGGCCAATTGACGGAACAGACAGAGTAAGCCCTAAAATCGCTGCGAGGATTATCCACGGGCGCGCCATTTTGAAATTACTGGGTACGGCACGCCGCTTGCTACTAAACACAGGTTTGCCTCCACGCAATCGCCATTCAGTTTACGCCGCGCATCGTGGGTTCTCAAGGCTTCAGATCAGCCCCCGATCAGCAGCCAACCCCAGGTTGATCTGATTCCAATGAGCCTTCAAGTTGAGGTTAACCATCCAGAGCGGAGAAGCTGTGAAACAATCAACGGCATCTCGCAAAGACGCCGGGGCGCCGAGGCAAAGGAAATCTCCTATATTCGCCTGTGTAACTTTGTTGCTTTCCGTCTTTGCGAGAGCGGGGTAGCGCAGAGTTGGCTTTTAACTCCGCGACTTTTGTTTTTTCAACTAACCGCCGCAGGGTCCAAAGGGAGATCCCTGCGCTACAACGAACGGATTTGTAGCGCAGCGGCCTTTTCTTGTTTTTCAACCAACAGCTGCAGAGTTTCGCAGACGCGAAACTTTGCGCTACTGGCTATGGGTGAGTCTGAGCTAGACAACCAAGTCGGGAACTTCCAGCTCCTGAGAACTGAAAGCTATGAGGAAAGCGTCTACCACTTTGGGATCGAAGTCCTTGCCGGAGCCTGCGACTATAGCAGCCTTCGCGTCAAAAGGGGACATGGCCCGCCGGTACGGGCGGTCGCTAGTGAGCGAGTCATAGACGTCAGCTACGCTGATGATCCGGCTTTCGAGGGGAATATCATGGCCCTGGGTCGGGTTATAGCCGGAACCGTCGAACTTGTCATGGTGAGCCAGGATGATGGGAATGATTCGTTCGAGCGACCCTCCTACCGGCTCCAGCAGGCGGGCGCCTTTGCTGACATGCTGCTTCATCTCGTCGTATTCTTCTCTGCTCAGGCGCGCGGCCCGATAGAGGATGTCACGGCTGACTTCCAGCTTCCCGATGTCGTGCAGCAGCGCGGCGGCGCGAACGTCTTCAATGCGTTCGGGAGCAAGGTTGAGGAACTCGGCGATCTTGGTGGCGTACACGGAAACGCGATAGGAATGATTTTCTGTATATTTGTCGTTGGAAATGAAGTGGCGCAAGATCATCAGGATGCCGTGGTAGCTCTTGCGCAGCTCGCGAACGTGATTTTCTTTCCGCTCGTAAAGCGTTCCCATGGCGTAGGCGGTCACGATTAGGGTTCCTGCCCACCCCATCAGATCAAACCAGTAGTCCAGGCTGGGACGGGCCATCCCTTTGGCAAAAAACAGGTGGTTCGAGTATTGGGCCAGGATCACCAACGCGACGCTGCACACGGCGGTTAGGGTCGCATGGCGGCGGCCGTAAAAGTAGGCGGAGAACACGGTGGGAAGCGTATAAAAGCCCAGGAGGATCTGATGCGAGGTGACGAACACATTGAGCAGAAGTGCAATTGCGAGCATGGATGCGATCAGCCAGATCTCTCCATAGACTTCCCGGGCGCGACGCATGGTTGCCGGTTTCATACTGCTTGTTAGCCTCACGAATCTCGAAATGTGAACGCTCTTCACCTATGTATCGGAAGAATCTTGCCGCGATGTGAGGCTTTTTTAGCAGTCGTTCATCAGAGGATTGATCCTCACGCGGTCAGTCGCATAGAGCCCTACCAGCAGCATCAAAGCTAACACGCTAATGGCGAGGCCGGCCTTCAGGCCAAGCTGATGGTATTCGAACCGCACCCAATGATCTCCTCGTTCAAGCTGTATGGCGCGAAACATGAGATTCGCACGCAGGATTGGAGCTGGCTGGCCATCCACGAAGGCGCGCCAGTCCGGATCATACCGGTCAAGCAAGACCACGTAGCCGGGCCGAACCATGTGTGCCCGCAAGACGACGGAATTGGGTTCATCCTCAAGGATCGTTACCGTACCAGCGTCCTGTCCAGACAAACCAAGACCGGGGTCTTTTAAGACATGCCGCTCAGATCGGCTGAGAATCACTTGGTGGTTGGCGTCAAAGCCAGGGGCTGAAAGAAGGGTGAGAGTAGCGAGCGGGCTAGAGGAGTACCGCGCCGCCGACGCCACATAGGCTCGCGGCATCGCGCACAGATTCGCGTATAGATAACTGGGCACGGGAGAAGCATTAAAAACCCTGCCTACCAGTTGCAAGCTGCGGCTTTGCTGGCGATGGTCAAAAATCTCGTACCTCACGTTAGTTCTGCCGATCAGACAATCACTCCTTGAGTAGTCCGGCATTTGAGCTCCGATGAAGACCCAAAAGTGGAACAGATCGGTGGGGAATGAGAGATCGACGTCGTTGTTCAGGATCACGTCGGCGCCGGTCAGCATGGTCGCATGCGAGAGCACCAGACGGCTCCGAAAGTCGTTTTGAGCTACCAGCGGTAGCCGTGAAACAAAGGGAATGGCTTTGAAATTCAGAAACGCTTGAACGTTTGTGGCATGGCGGGACAGTGGTTTTTTCCGGTACAAAGGGCAAATGCGGTAAGGCTGCTGAGCCGGCTCCATCTCGCTCAGAGCGGGAGGCCGGTACGTGTAGAAGGCTTTGGGCACGGTCGGGTTCACGCCGTAGTTGATCCATGCCAAGTGTGCGATACCAAGGAAGGCAACGACGGGCACTGACTTGTAGGCCCACGGCTTCTTCTGCTCCAATCCAATAAACCACAACAGACCACCTAGCAGTATTCCTGTAAGTCCCGGGAAATAGATTCTCACCATTGTGAGGAGGAATCGTGCTCCATTCGCGGCCTGAGCTGCGGAGAAGCTGTCCTGAGGTACATGCCAGTAGACTTGATTACTCAGCCCCAGAGTTGCTTGAGCGATCCTGGTGAACGTGTCAGGAGCCAGAAAGGACAGGCTCAAACAGAAAATAGCTACCAGCAGAAGACATGAGAGTGGATTAATAATCCATGAGCGCCTCCACGACCAAGCTGTACTTGCATTACGTAGCCCGTCGAGTCCCCAGCACTCCAACAGCGCGAGTAGCAAAGCGGCGGGAACGAGTAGCTTTATTGGGAATCTCGCCATCTCGAGCGGCGGAAACAGCAAATACGCGAGAGTAAAGATGGGCGTGATCC
>JBOGJZ010000087.1:0-8227 GCA_050745645.1 Terriglobia bacterium
TCGAAGGCCTCGAAATCCGCGCGCGCTTTCCGATCCTGGAAAAACCGTGCGGTTTCGAGAGCCGAAACCTTCTCCGCCACCGCCGTAGCGACGAACTGGTTGATGCTGGTTCCGTCCTGCCGGCTCAGCCGCTCGACCGCTGCTTTCAGCGATCGCGGCAGCCGCAGGGGATACGTTTTTGTTTCAGTCATTGTCTGATCCTCCTAAGGGCTTCTCGCGGAAGCAGGACTTGAACTCCGAATTGTGAGGGCACGACGCCGAAATCCCGCGTATTGAACGTGACCAGGGCATCGGCATGACCGTTGACAGCCGCCTCCAGCACCATCTCATCGTCGGGATCGCGTAGCTGGGGTCGCCACAAAAAGTGCGTTTCTACGGGCTCTGCCAGGGCGATGACCGCCGTCACAAATACATCTACCTCTTGATCGGACAGTCCCGACGCAAGGCGGTGTTCAGACTCGCGGCAGACCGCCTCGTATTCCATCGCCAGAGCCACACTCGCCACGAGCGTAGTTCGGCCCTGCCGCGCAGCTTGCAGAATTGCGGCCGACGCCCCACCCGGACTGCGCATCGCCGCCACCACGACATCCGTGTCGAGCGCCAGTATCACATCATATATGATATCATAAAAAGCGCCGGAAGCGGCACTCACTAGAGGCATGTTCTCGGCCCCGAGGCAGGCCGGGACCCGGATGATCTCTGGGACTACATTGCGGAAGATAATGTGGAGGCGGCTGATCGCCAGCCATTCCCGCTTGCGCGGGAGCGGTCCAATTTGGTTGCGGCCAAAGGCGGCGCTACTGGGCTTGCAAGACCTCACCCGGGAGCCGGGCTATCCGGGCGCTTGGGCGGGATTCAACTCGCTTGATGTTCACCTGTATCCGGTTGCGGACTTCCGGCGCCTTGTCATCTGTTCGCATTCTCTCCATCCGAATGCCGAGGCTGCGCTCCAACTGATGCAGATCCTGCAACTGGTCCTTCGCGAAGAGCGTAGAAGCGACGCCACGTTTGCCGGCTCGCCCCGTGCGGCCAACCCGATGGATGAAGCTCTCGGCTACTTCGGGGAGATCGTAGTTGATGACGTGGGCGATGTCCTGGACGTGAATGCCGCGCGAAGCCAGGTCGGTGGCGACCAGCACCCGGTAGCGGCCTTGCTGAAATCCGGTCAGGGCGGCGGTTCGCTGGGATTGCGAACGGTCACCGTGGATCATGGCGGCGGCGAAGCCATCGCGATTCAGGCTCTTCGCCAGCCGCTCGGTTCCGCGCTTGGTGCGGGCAAAGATGAGGCAGCGGCCCGGCTCTTTCGCAAGGAGCCGGCGCAACACCTGCTCCTTGCCGCCGGAGGTGACCTCAAAAGCCTGCACCCGCACGTTTTCTGAAGGCTTCTGTATCGAACCCAGGGCGATGCGCACCGGACTTTTCAAGTAGTCTTTGACGAGATGCGCCACGGAGGCTTCAAGCGTTGCGGAGAAGCACATCGTCTGGCGCTCGCGGGGCAGAGCCGCCGCGATTCTGCGGATCGCCGGGAGAAATCCCATGTCTAACATGCGATCCGCCTCATCGAGGACGAGTACCCGCAGCGCATGGAAATTGAAAAGCTTGCGGTCGAGAAAATCTTCCAACCGGCCCGGCGTAGCGACAACCAGGCGGGCGCCCTTGCGTATCGAGGTGAGTTGATGTCCTTCCGCCAGCCCGCCGACCACCAAAGCAGCCGGCGAGAGCTGTTTCCCTCTCAACACGTTGTACTGATCCACAACCTGCATGGCAAGCTCGCGCGTCGGAACCAGCACCAGCGCGGCGATTCCCGGCGCGTTTTGCCGGAGGAGCATCTCCATGACAGGGATCAAAAATGCCAGCGTCTTGCCGGTTCCAGTCTGAGCGGTGGCGAGCACGTCTTTGCCTTCGAGCGCATTCGGGATGGCCGCGGCCTGAATGGGCGTGGGCGTCGAAAATCGAGCCGATGTAATCCGCTCCTGAGTGTATGGGGAGAGCGGGAGTTCTGAAAAATTCTGCATTCGTTTTTTACCTTTTACTTTCTCTCTGGCTGAAGCGATTGCGGCGCACACACCAACTTCCGGGTGAGCAGCAACCTGCGTCGCCAATCAAAATTCAAATTACGCTGGAGACATACGGAGAAGACGGAAGGCGGGAAATCTTGCTTTCAATCAGAAGAACCGCACGACACAGCCGCGATATCAAGCGCAGAAAGAGTATACCACATCCACAAGCAAAAGCTCTGACTGCCGGAGCTTTGCTTGACGCGACTGTGGTTTATCCCTAGACTAAAGATGGAATTTCAGGAGCTATTCGCGGTGAGTTTTCAACGCTTTTACTGGCTATTTTTGGCGCTTTTTCTTCTTCTCGCGCCGGGGGCTGGGCTAGCCCAGAGCAACCCGCAATTTTTCCCTCTAGATGAGGTGCGCCCAGGCTTAATGGGCGTGGGCCGAACCATTTTGCAGGGTGACAAAATACAGGAATTTCAGGTTGAGCTGATCGGTGTGCTTAAGAATGTTCTCGCGCCAAAGCATGACGCGATTCTTGCCCGGCTTTCCGGGCCGGCCATCGACCGAACGGGCGTGGTTGCCGGGATGAGCGGCAGCCCGGTGTACGTGGATGGAAAGCTGCTCGGCGCGGTGGCGATTTCATTCCCTTTTTCCAAAGAACCCTACACGCTAATTACTCCCATTGAAGACATGTTGCAGGTGGTCCCTAAATCACCGCCGGACGACTCCTCGCAGGCTGCTTTCAGCTTGCCGTGGCATGACGCGGCCGCGCCTTCGCCGGCCGGGGTGATTGACCGCTGGATCCCGGACGCGCAGTCTGGACCTGCATTGTGGGCCAGTTTGCTTAGCCGCTGGACTAATAGCAGCTCCTTGAGCCAGTTCCGGCTTCCCGCTCATTTCAGCGGCTTTGGCGAGAGCGTGATGAGCGCCTACTCGCCGCTCCTGAATGAGCTTGGCTTCGAGCCGGTTGAAGCGGCCACTGTTTCTGGAGGGCCTTCAACGAGCAGCCCGTCTCCTGCGGATATCCGCAGCATCGTGCCGGGATCGATGATCAGCGTGGCTCTGGTGCGGGGCGACCTGAACCTCAACGTCGATTGCACGGTCACTTACCGGCAGGGTGATCACATTTATGCTTGCGGACATCAGATTTTCAGCGTTGGACCGGCGGACGTCCCCTTTGCGGAATCACATGTGCTCGCGACGATTCCCAGCCTCGTCACGTCCTTCAAAGTGGATGCGCCAGGGCCAGTGATTGGAAGCATCCGACAGGACCGCTTCGGCGCGATTTATGGAGTTTTGGGCGAACAGGCTCCCACTATCCCGGTGCATATCGAGCTTGCCTCATCGCTAGGCCGGACGATCGACTACGACTTCCAGGTTGCACAGCAACCGCTGCTTTCGCCGCTTCTCGTGAACCTGGCCATCGTCTCGGCGGTAAGTTCTTCCGAGCGGAATGCCGGCCCTTCAACGCTCGATCTGAACGGGCAAATCAAGCTTTCGGACGGCGAAGCGATCCAGCTTGAAGACGTCGTTTCCTCGCCATTGAGCAGCGCTGGCGGCGCCGGCTCATCGGTGGCCGTGCCGCTCAGCTACTTATTGAACGGACAATTCCCCAATCTGCGTATCCTCGGCGTGGACCTGCACATCGCCGCCCAGAATGAAAGCCGCGTGGCCACGCTCGAGCAGGTTTGGAGCACCCGGTCGGAGGTTCGTCCCGGTGATCATATTGAGGTCACGGCCATGGAGCGAACACCTTCGGGCAAGAGCATCATGCAAAAAATTCCGGTGGACATTCCGGCGAGCATTACCGATAAGACGTTGTCGCTCGTCGTGGGCAGCGGAGCTGCTCTCAACGCATTACAACTGCGCTTCATCCGTCCAGGCGCGCCTCCGCGCAGCCTGCGCCAACTGGTACATGATCTCAACCGCACTCGCCGCAACAACCGCCTGTATGCGCTGCTGATGACACCTCAACGCTCATTCGTCATGGAGGGCACAGAATACCCTTCGCCGCCGCCTTCGCTGCTTCAGACGTTTATGGCCGACCCTGCGGTGTCGAGCAGGATCGTGTACCGGACCGGTTCCATAGTGGGTGATTACGCGACGAAGCCGGTACCCTACGCTATCGAAGGCGAACAGACCCTCTACCTGAAGGTTATTAGCCCTTCAAATTAGCGGTTTGCTGAAAACAGCCTTGGGAGCTGTCAATACTGGGCGCGCTGTCATCCTAAGCGTAGCGAAGGATCTTGATTTTAAACCGGCGGAAGAGATGCTTGGCAGGGCTTAATGTGAGATTCTTCGCTCCACTCAGAGTGACAGAATGACAAAGATTGGGATCGAGATGATTCAGAGCGATTCGGCTCAGCATGACGGGTATCGCCGCAAGGGAAGGTTTGCCGTATGAAGTGTCGCAGGATATTGGGGATCACGTTGGTAAGCGTCATGCTGCTGCCAGCCTGCCTACTGGCCACACAGACATCCTTCTGGAGGATGGGCAGTTTTGAAAATTTTCTAAAAGGAAACCTGCAAGCGGTCTCCGTCAGCATGAACGGCCAACTCACGCTCGCCCTGCAGACTCAGGATATCTTCAACCCGGATGAGACCGTGGCCTTGTCAATGGCAGCGGACCATCACGGCAACCTCTACGTCGGAACCGGCCACCAAGGCAAGATATTTGAGGTGGACAGGCAGAGGCGCGGACACCTGTTATTCCAGGCTACAGAGCCGGAAATCCTCGCCTTGGCAGTGGGTCCGGACGGAGACCTTTACGCCGGAAGCTCTCCAGAAGGCAAGATTTACCGGATCACGCCGCAGGGCGCGTCGTCTGTCTTTTACAACCCCAAAGCCAGGTACATCTGGGCTCTCGCTTTTGACGCTCAAGGCCGTCTTTACGTGGGGACTGGAGACCACGGCCAGATTTTCCGCGTCGACCGCAATGGCGAAGGGAAGATGTTCTTTGCCAGTAACCAAACCCACATCATGTGTCTCGCCTTTGACCGGGACGGGAATGTGCTGGCGGGCAGCGACCCAGGCGGCCTGGTTTATCGCATCACTCCCCAAGGCAAGGCATTCGTTCTATATCAGGCGAACCTTCCGGAAATCCACGCGCTAGCCACGGATGCTGAAGGGCGCATTTACGCGGCTGCCTTGGGGAACGCAGTTCCCAGCCCTGTGCCGGGGTATTTTTCCACGCCTCAAATGCCGAGTCTGGTGTCTGCTCCCGCGCAATCCGTTACGGTGGTCGCATCTGCCGGCGACGCTGCTCGCGACCCAGGCATGACCCAAAAGCAGCGAAAGGCGCCGCCCCAGCAGCCTGCTCCTTCCGCCAATCCAAACGTTTCGGCCGGTATTGGGTCGCCCTTTAAATCGTTCGCGCTTGGCCGGGGCGAGCTGATCGAGATTTCGCCCGACTACACGGCGCAGACGTTGTGGACTTCCAACAAGGAAGGCATTTTTGGCCTGAGCACGCGAGGTCAAGACGTAATTTTCTCTACGGACGCGGATGGCCACATTTACGACCTGCACACATCGCCCGATGGCCCACGCCTTACCCTGCTGAGTGAAACGCGAGAGTCCCTTCCCACGCGTATCCTTACAGAAGGGCAAAACCTCTTTGTCGCTACCAGCAACGTCGCCAAGCTAATTCAGATCGGCACCACCATCGGTACAGAGGGCGCCTATGAATCGCCGGTCAAGGACGCCCGGTTCATTTCCCGCTGGGGTCACCTCTTCTGGCGCGCCGCCGCTCCACCTGGATGCAGCCTGGAGTTTTACGTGCGGTCGGGCAATTCAGCGCGTCCGGACAACACCTGGAGCGACTGGTCGGGGCCATATCGCAACCCCGAAGGCAGCGCCATCTCTAGTATTCCGGCGCGTTACGTGCAGTGGAAGGCCGTCTTTCATGGATCGGACGGGAAAAGCCCGGAACTACGGGAGGTGACGCTTTCCTATTTAAATCAAAACCTCCCTCCAGAAATCCGCTCGTTTTCGATCAGCCAGGGAGATCAAAAAACGACGCTGACCGGAACTCCCATCGTCTCGGCAAGTCCCGGCGTATCTTTCGCTCCGGCCGGCACAGTCGCAGTTTCCCAGTTCGAGTCGCCGGTTTACGATTCGCCCCCGCCGGAGCAGACGGCGCCTCCGGCTAAGCCTCCCATCGTTTTTTCGTGGCAGGCCAATGACCCCAACGGCGATCATCTTAGCTATGGCCTTTACCTGAAATCCACCGACGAGCAGCAATGGCATCTCTTGAAGGGCAAATTGAAGGACTCGAGCTTTACTCTGCAACCAAGCTCTCTTGCTAACGGGGAATACCAGGCGAAGCTAACCGCTTCTGACGCTCCATCCAATCCGCCAGATCAAGCGCTTAAAACCGAGCTGGTGAGCGCCCCATTTTGGGTAGACAATACGGTCCCTGAGATTAGTGTATTGAGCAAGACTCTGGACGGCACGTCAGCTATGATACGCTTCGAGGCTGTTAGCCAGGTCGCTCCGCTCAGAAATGCAGAGGTGTCCGTGGGCGAAAACAACTGGCGCGAGATCATTTCCGACGGCGGAATCGTGGACTTACAAAAGGAAAGCTTCACCGTCAAGCTGAGCGGCCTGAAATCCGGTGAACACGTGGTTTCGCTGCGAGCCACGGATACGGCCGGCAATGTGGGGATCGGCAAAGCCGTTATTCGCGTTCAGTAAGGCCGGGGAGGTCAGGCCATGCGGCTCCCAGGAAAACGGCGCGTTTCTGCAGGCGGCTACCGGCTTCATAGAAGTTTACTCATACAACTCTCAACTCTGACGCCGCATCCCACCGAAGGGTAAAAGTGAACGAAGCGCGGCGTGATGAAGCCATTTGACTCTGGAAGAACAGGCACCCACGAAGGCGGTCGCGGAGAGGGACCTCATAGCGCGCGCTCAGCATGGCGAAGAGGAAGCATTCGCCGGGCTGTTCGAGTTGCACAAGCGCCGTGTGTACTCTTTGTGCCTTCGGATGACAGGCGATACAGCGGAGGCCGAAGATCTAAGCCAGGAAGCGTTCCTGCAGCTCTTCCGTAAAATATCCACCTTCCGCGGAGAGTCAGCATTTTCGACGTGGCTGCACCGGCTGGTTGTGAACGTTGTTTTGATGCACCTGCGGAAGAAAGGCATACTGAAGATATCGATTGACGAGACGGACAACTCGCAGGACGAGCCGGTAAAGCGGGAATACGGCGAAGACGATCGGAGACTACTTGGATCGGTTGACCGTGTTACGCTCAATGATGCAATCGAAGAGCTCCCGCCAGGGTACCGGTCGATATTCGTCCTTCATGACGTTGAAGGTTACGAGCACAACGAAATCGCCAAGATCATGAACTGTTCGGTTGGAAACTCAAAGTCGCAGTTGCACAAGGCGCGGCTCAAACTGCGCGAGGCATTGCGGAGCGATCAAAGAAGGGCAGCGAGGGCCGGCCCGGCAGACCGGCAGCACCCATAAGGAAGCCAAGTGAGCCAAGGAAGGATGGAGGGGAAGGGCGTGAGGCCAACAACGGATGGTTGCCTGAGGTTTGAAGAGGAGCTTCCGGCTTATCTCGAGGGAGAAGATCGCCCTTTGGTTCTGGAACACGCCGAAGGTTGTGAATTCTGCCGGTGCGTGCTGGCCGACGTCGAAATGGTTCGGGGCCTGAGCCTTGAGCTTGTTTTGGATGAGCCCTCTCCGGTTGTTTGGGCGAACGTCCGGGCCGCGCTGGCGGCGGAAGGTATTATCCATCCGCAGGTGAGCTTTTGGCGGCGCTGGCTGCCCTCCGGAAACCGCCGCTGGCTGCGATCCCCGGCGCCTGTCATTGGCGCGGTCGCGGCAGTGGTGGTGGCTTTGGTTTTGCTTCGCGGCCCACGGCCCGGCAATCCTTCACAAATCTCCTCCGCAAGCAGCATGCACCCCGCAGCCGCAATTGCCGTGAATTACAGCCCTCGAAGCACCGCCCAGGCGCAGCAAACAATCGAGCAACTCGAACAGGTCTACGATGCCCGCCGGGGATCGATGGAGCCATCGCTCGAGGCAACTTACGAAAAGAGCCTTCAATCGCTCGATGATGAGATTCGCGAGTGCCAGACCTCAATCCAGCAACAGCCGCGAAACGTCTTGGCTGGGGAATATCTGTCCAGCGCTTACATGGAGAAGGCCCAATTGCTTCAATCTGCGCTGGAATATAATCTAAGGTGACTATGAGGCGAACAGCTCTCAGGACGCA
>JBOGJZ010000088.1:0-12798 GCA_050745645.1 Terriglobia bacterium
GCAAAAAAGCACGTTCGATGGCAACGATAGGATCGAACCGGCTCAGAGCGATTCGAATAGGCGCGAATCGGCTCAGCATAACAATCCGGGGTCTTCCTGCAACCTGGCGGATGCTCCTCAGGCATGTCTAAACCATACGAAGATTGGGCAGCCAGGATTCGAACCGGTGACCGCCGGGCGATTGCCCGAGCTATCTCCGTGATGGAGAGCGGCGAGGCTCCGGCCATTCCGCTGCTGAAAATGCTGTTTCCATCCAGCCGCGCAGCCCACGTGTTAGGCGTGACAGGGCCGCCCGGAGCTGGAAAGAGCACGTTAGTTGAACTGCTCGCTGGCGGTTATCGCAGGCGGGATGTGAAAGTAGGCATCCTGGCCGTAGACCCCACCAGCCCTTTCAGCGGTGGTGCTCTTCTGGGTGACCGGATCCGCATGCAGCATCTCTTCACCGACGACGGAGTCTATATCCGAAGCATGGCGGCTCGCGGACGGTTGGGCGGGATTGCAGCGGGGACCTCCGACGCGGTGGTTGTCCTCGAGGCAGCCGGTTACGACATGGTGCTGATCGAGACAGTCGGCGTGGGTCAGGGCGAGGTTGACATTGCTTCTCTTGCAGATGCTACGCTCGTTGTCCTTGCGCCCGGCATGGGCGACGACGTGCAGGCTCTAAAGGCCGGTGTTCTGGAAATTGCGGATTTGTTTGTGATTAACAAGGCTGATCGTCCGGGCGCTGATCACCTGGCGCATGAGATCACCTCGACTATCGCGCTAGCCCCGGGCCGCGACGGCTGGACTCCGCCGGTCCTGCAAACGATTGCTACTTCGGCCCAGGGCGTGGATGGCGTCGAGAAAGCCATCGATGACTTCCGGGCCTATTGCGTGGCAAGCTCAGTGCATGGCAAGCGTCAGCGCGAGATGTGGCGTCACCGGCTGCTTCACCTGGTCCAGGAAGATCTTTTTGGGCGGTGGTCGCGATCACGCCCGCCCGACGGGTCAATTGATATACAGATTGAAAGGATTATACGGCGAGAGCAGGACCCCTATTCGGCGGCTGAGGAATTGGCTGGAGGATTGTTTCATTGAGCCGTTGAATCATTGACGGTGAATTACTGCACGAGAGTAAATGTTTGTTGTTTTTGACAAGCCTTCAGGAGCACGTCATTTTGAGCACAGCGAAGAATTTGCTCTTTTGCCTGCTTCACAAGCAGCCAGCCATGTCGCCTTGCGACACCCACGAAGCATGAATATGACCCCTCACCCGCCGGGACAGGCCGGGTGCCCTCCTCAAGGAGGGCGAGCGGGGAAGCAGCGCTTCCCGTCGCAAGCCGGGTGAGGGGCTGGCCGAAATTTTCAGCGCAGATGCTTCGCGGAGCCTGGCCTGAGCCTGGGTAGGGTTTTTGCTGCGCTCAGAGATGACAATGATAGGGTGCACAATTCGAATAGGAGTGAATCGGCTCAGAATGACCACCGAGGGACTTTTTCAATATAACCTGCTGAATTAGGATCAGCCGATGAATGCAGACTCAACCCTTTCTTACTTTGAAGCGCGGAGGAGGAGGTTTCGCGAGCGGCTCTGCGCGCAGAGACTTACGGCGTTCCTGACAGCAAAGCCCGCCAACGTCTTTTACCTGACCGGCTTTCGGGGAAGCGCTGGTGTAGTCCTCGTTGATGAATGTAACCTTCACCTTCTGGTGGACCCTCGTTACACACTGCAGGCGCGAGAGCAGGCTAAGGGCGCGGAGGTCATCGAGACGCACGAGGAATTGCTGCGCGCGGCTGCGCGGCGGCTGCGCAGAGCCCGCAAACGCAGGGTGGGATTCGAAGATTCCTTTCTCACTGCAGCGGATTTTCAGGTTTTGCTTCGAGAAAGCGGCGCCGCGCTCCAATGGCAGCCATCTGGAGGACTCATCGAGGAGCTGCGAGTCATTAAGGACGAAAGGGAGATTAGCCTGATCCGGCAAGCGTGCCAGCTAACCTCTCGTGTGTTCGAACAGGTGGCGCGGAAAGCGAAACCTGGCGTTTCAGAGATCGATCTGGCCGCCGAACTGGAGTTTTTGATGCGGCGGCAGGGAGCCGAAGGCGTAGCATTTGAGTCCATAGTAGCTTCCGGGCCACGCGGCGCTTTACCTCACGCAGCGCCCTCCGCTAAGCTATTAGCGCCCGGAGAACTGGTGATCTTTGACCTGGGTGCGGTAGTGGAGGGCTATTGCTCAGACATGACGCGAACACTCTATTTGGGCGAGCCGAATCGGCGGACGCGGATACTTTACCGCGCCGTGAGCGAAGCTCAACAGGCAGCCGTCAGGTGTCTCCGGGCCGGTGCGCAGGCTGGAGATATCGATGCGGAAGCCCGAAGCCGTCTCGCAGCGCGAAATCTCGGCGAGTTTTTTACACACAGCACAGGTCACGGCGTCGGGATTGAGATTCACGAGCGGCCTCGCATCGGCAGGTCCGTAAAGTTTCGCATCCCGGCGCGAGCTGTCGTGACGGTCGAGCCTGGTATTTATCTGGAGGGGCTCGGCGGCATCCGGATCGAGGACTCGGTGTTGATTGGTGAAACGGATTCTGAAGTTCTGACGAACGCGCCGAAGGACGACTGGTTTACCGGATAAGCGCTATGGTGGCCAAGAGGACTATTCCGATGCCTTTAAAAAATCCGCGAAAAGAGGAATCTCAAAGCCCGTGGGGTCTTGAGGAAATTCGCGCCATTTTGGACTTGCTGGCCGAGCGTGGCGTCAGTGAGTTTGAGATGGAGAAAAACGGGCTCCGCGTGCGCGTCAAGCGAGGGTCCGGCTCCGAGGCGAGCCAACTTGCAACCTCTACCGCTGCACTGGACAAACCAAGGCCGGAGCCGAAACCCCGGAAAGAGCCTCCAATCGCCCCCTCCGGCGCTGCTCCCGCCGCGGCCGCTGAGAAAGTAGAGGATTTGCACGTCGTTAAATCGCCGATCGTGGGAACCTTTTATGCGGCTCCGAAGCCGGGCGCCCAGCCCTATGTGAAAGCGGGAGACGCCGTCCGGAAAGGCCAGGTGCTGTGCGTCATCGAGGCGATGAAGTTGATGAATGAGATTGAAGCTGACGCGGATGGAGAGGTTGCGAAAACCTTCGTCGAAAATGGCCAGCCCGTGGAATACGGGCAATCGCTCTTCGGCCTGGTCATTTCAAAACCGGAATAAGCTCTTTTACTACTCTTCCCAGCCCGTTACTGCCCCGCCGGTATGCACGGTCCAGTCAAGCGCTTGAGTCTCTGTGGGTAGTGTCTCAGTTTGAATGTAGAGGCGGCTTTATGCCGCCACCTGATGAAGTAAACTCGCCGCTACGCCAACCAAACTGAGACACTATCAGCCTGTGCGGAACTTGGTTTTTTTGACCGTTGCGTGACGGTGAAGCTAAATCCAAAAAGGCCGCCGTCTTCGTAAACATAGTGTCAGCGTAGCGGATCTCATCGCTACGAGGGCGGGTTAATCGCCAACCGATACGCGGAAATGACGGCGCTTAGCATGGCGCCAGTTCGGTTGGGTCAAAGGCCACACTGGCACCACACTGGCATCCTTGCATTCACGGAGCCGGGTGCAGGATAATCAAGAATCTTATGCGAGGCAAGGTTAAACGAGTACTGGGACGGAGGAGATATGGGTTCATCGTGGCGGTGGGAGCCGTTATGCTGTGCGCCGGATGCAGCCCCGCCACTATAGCGTTCCGCGAAGGCCAGAAAGCTGAACGGCAAAAAGACTATGATTCTGCCGTGATAGATTTCCAGAAGGCCCTGAAGTATCAGCCTGCCAATTCCCGCCTTTTGCTCTACGAGAAACAAGCTCGCACTGAGGCGTCGATTTTCCACGCAAAACAGGGTGAACAGCTCTTGGCGGAGAACCGGCCGGATGCGGCTTCCGGGGAATTCCAAAAAGCCGTCAGCATTGATCCGAGCAACATGGCTGCTGCGCAGAACCTCCAGCGCATCATGCTTCAGCAATCCGCCCGCAAGCTGCGGCACGAGCAGGCTGTCCGCAACGTGATGGAGAGGGAAGAGGCCAGTCAGACCGCGCTCGGCGTACAACTGAAACCTTTGCCGTCTGAGCCGATCGCGCATCTGCACCTTTCCGCTGACAGCCGCACGGTTTTTGAGACGCTTGGTAAGCTCGCCGGAATCAACGTGGTGTTCTATTACGACTTCCAGCCGAAGCCCGTCTCGCTAGATCTAAGCACCGTGACGATTCAGGAAGCGCTGCAGGCAGCCGCGGATGAGGCCGCGGTTTTCTGGAAACCCATCAGCCGCAATACGATTCTAGTGATTCCGGATACGCCCGGCAACCGCCGCAATCTTGAAGCTCAGGTCATGAAGACGGTCTACTTGCAGAACCCCGCTACCGCGGCAGACCGCACGGCGATTCTCACCGCGGTGAAGCAAGTCGTAGGCGTGCAAAAAGCTTATGAGAATCCGGACAGCAACTCGATCACCCTTTATGACACACCGGAAAAAGTAACAGCGGCTACCGCCCTGATTCATGACCTGGACCGGGGCAAGGCCGAGGTACTGGTCCAAGTCACTGTGTTAGAGGCTGATAAGGACCGGTTGAACGACCTCGGCCTGGCGCCGGTTCCATTAAGCGGGACTACGGCTACGATGGCGGCGATTGGACTGAATTCCGCTCCGAGCTCCGCAAGCGGAGGCGCTACTGCGCCGGTTCTGGCGCTGAATGAGCTCGGTCGTCTTTCGACGGGGAACTTCAGCATCGCGCTGCCCGGCGTGATCGCGAACGCCTTGCTCAGCGACACACGCACGCATATCCTTCAGAACCCCGAGATCCGGGTCACGGCCGGCGATACGGCCCGCCTTCGGATCGGCCAGCGCGTTCCGTTTGCCACGGGCAGCTTTGGGGTGCCAACGGCGGGAGTCGTGAATTCAGGTACCAGCTCATTCGGCCTGCTGGCCAATACTCAATTTCAATATCAGGACGTGGGTGTGAATCTGGACATCACCCCTGATGTAGCCGCTAACGGAGACATCATTCTCAACACCAAAATTGATATCTCCGCCGTCGGCACGCCCTCGAACATCGGCGGCGTCGAGGAGCCCACGTTCACGCAGCGCAGCATCGAGCACGTGATCCGGTTGAAGGAAGGCGAAGTCAGTTTGCTGGGCGGGTTGATGCAAACTCAGACCACGCACACGGTAAGCGGTCTGCCCGGGCTTGGCGACGTGCCGATATTGAAGTATTTTTTTACAACTCAGAGTTTCGAGACCACCGATGAAGAGATCCTCATCATGATGACGCCTCACGTTGTGCGGCTGCCGGACAATCCGTTGGTCTCGCTGGCGGGCGCGAACTCAACCGCTTCCGGGTCTGCGGCGCAACCTTCAGTCCAGCCAATCCAGAGAGGTTCGCAAGGAAAATGATCCACCGGCGCGAGACGAGGCCGGAGGGCGGCTTCACATTGGTGGAGCTGGTCGCCGCAATGGCGATTATGACGTTGCTGGCAGGCGCCGCCTTGCCCCTCGCTCGTGTCCACGCGCAGAGACTTCGCGAACTCGTACTGCGCCGCGACCTGCGCGAATTACGAACCTCCATAGACCACTACAAAGACTTTTCCGACCGCGGCCTCATCCCTGTGCAGCCGGACACGTTCGGATATCCTCCTGACCTTGAGACGCTCGTCAAAGGAGCGCCAGTCAAGGGCTCCGCGACTTTGCGCTATAAGTTCCTGCGCCGCATTCCGGTTGATCCGATGACCGGGACAACCGCCTGGGGGCTGCGCTCTATGCAGGATGACTCTGATTCCACGATCTGGGGCGGGCAGAATGTTTTCGACGTATACTCCACGAGCGACGGGACCGCGATGGACGGAACCCAGTATTCAAGCTGGTGAATGGCATTTCAATGAGGTTTAAGTTGCGACAACGAATACGCACTCGCCACGGGCCGCGCTCCATGAGCCACCAGGAGCGGCCACGCGCCCGCAGCATGGTCCAGGGCTTCACGCTGCTTGAGCTGATGGTTGTGATGACCATCATTCTGATCCTTGCGTCCTTTGCTGTGCCGACGTATACGACGGCGATTAAGCGCGCGCGCGAGGCCGTCCTGCGGGATGACCTATACACGATGCGGCATCTTATCGACGAATACACAGTTGACAAGCAGGAACCGCCGAGCTCCCTGCAGGATCTCGTGGACAGCGGATACTTGCGCGGCGGCATCCCGGAGGATCCGATCACCGGCTCAAACCAAACATGGAAAGCAGATATCGAGGATGTTCCCACTTCGCCCAGCCAGTCGCAGTCCGGAGTGGTGGACGTACACAGCGGGTCTGACGCAACTTCGCTTGAAGGGACTCCGTACAGCAGTTGGTAGCGGTTGGTGCCCCGGCATCTTGCCGGCCGTCGCACCGCCTCACCTGCTGCCGGGGGCTGTTATTGAAAAACCGGTTTGTCATGCAAGCCCGCAGAGATTCTTCGCTTCGCTCAGAATGACAGGCGAAGGGCTCAGCAGGACACCCCGGAAATGACGTTCCAAGATGGATTACATCTGCAAGGTCGCCACAACAACCGGTCAGGTTCTGGATCACGTTGAGAAGGCGGATTCAGAGACGGAGGTACGGCAGCGGCTCGCGGCCCAAGGCTACTGCGTTTTTTCTATTCAGCCCAAAGACTGGCTCCGCGCCCGAGTTGACCTGTTCCGGCGCCGCAAGATTCGTCCCGATGACTTTGTCATTTTCAATCAGCAATTTCTCACCTTGTCTAAATCAGGGTTGCCGCTTCAAAAGTCGCTTGAGCTGCTCGCGCGGCAGGCACGGAGCCCGGAGCTTCGCGCGGGCCTGGAAGCGGTGCGCGATGAGGTCCGCGCGGGAGCGCTGCTTTCTGATGCTTTCGCCGCGACCGGCCGCTTCCCTAAGATATATTCCGCCAACGTCCGCGCCGGAGAGCGGAGCGGCAGCCTCGACCGCGTGCTGAGCCAGTATCTTTCCTATCAGAAGATCAGCCGCAGCTTCCGCAAGAAGATTGTGGCCGCGCTCATCTATCCGGGTTTTCTGGTCTTCTTCCTCATCGTGCTCGTGAGTTTCGTGGTGAGCTTCATCGTGCCGCGCTTCGCGATGCTGTATGGGGACCTCGGAGTTGAATTGCCGCATATCACCCAGATCACCATCGCCGCGGCGCTTGGCGTGCGCCACGTCGCGCTCGAGATTTTCATCGCCTTGATCGCGGGTGCATTCGGGCTGCGCGCCGCGTGGCGCTCCACTCGAGTCAGGATGGCGTGGGACCGCGTCCGGTTCCATCTTCCTCTGGTTGGTCCTTTGCTGCTCAAGTTTTCCGTAGCGGAGTTCGCGCGCACCCTGAGCACTCTATTGCAGGGCGGCTTGCCGGTGGTCGAGTCCCTCGAAACCGCCCGAGCCTCCATCACCAGCCCTTTGATCGCGAAGGCGATCGAAGACGCCAAACGGGAAGTAACAGGCGGACGTTCCTTGAGCTTGAGCCTTCGCGCCACGGGTCTTTTCCCTCCGACCGCCATCGACATGGTTGAAGTGGGCGAGACGACGGGCGCGCTGCCCGCGATGCTGGAAAGCGTGGCGGAATTCTACGAGGAAGACGTGAGCATCGATCTTTCTACGCTCGTGGCGCTCGTGGACCCCGTCATGATCGCCGGAGTTGCGATCGTGGTGGCTTTCGTGTTGGTGGCATTTTATCTCCCGCTCTTCTCGCTCGCGGCGCAGGTGCACTGAAGCAGTTTGGAGTGCGGCGGCTTGCTGGCGCGCCAGGAACGGGTGGCGCAGACTTTCGCTTTTCAGAAAGTCCGCGGCTTTTCTAGGGAAACGACGGACAAGCCGCAGGGTTTCCAAAAGCTGGGAACTCTGCTACACCTTTGCAGGCGCCGCCGAGCGGGATGGCTGGCAGCTAGCTAAAGAAGCAGAAATGGCGGATTATCCTACGCAGGCACAGACAGAAACCGAGCGGGCGCGGGAGCTCGCAGAGCGTTACCACTTTGAATACGTCGATTTACTGCGATACGAAGTGGATAGACAGCTTTTGCAGACCATTCCCCTCGAGCTGATGGTCAAATATGAGTTCTTCCCGCTCGAAGAGCGCGACCACTCCTTGACGGTGGTCATTGCGGACCCTGCCGCGCTCGACCGCCTCGATGAGCTTGAGATCAAGCTCAACCGCCGCTTAGTCATCAAGGTGGCCTCTGTCAGCCAGTTGCGCGATCTTCTACGGACCACAGAGCCTTCCCGGCGAATGCTGGACGAGGCGACGGTAGACTTTCGCGCCGGGGCGCTGGACAAACCGTGGGATGAGGACGAGGTCCTCTCGCTCGAGCAACTGGTTCAGGGCAGCGAAGCTAATCCGATGATCCGCCTGGTCAACTCCATCATTTTTTCCGGGCTCGAGCACCGCGCGAGTGACATCCATATCGAATGTCACGACAATGCCGTTGTGGTCAAGAACCGTGTGGATGGCGTATTGCAGGAAGCCATGCCGTCCCTCGCTCAGGAATACCAGTCCAACCTGATCACCCGCATCAAGGTGATGGCTGAGCTTGACATCGCGGAGCGGCGCGTGCCTCAAGACGGCCGGTTTCGTGTTTTTTACAAAGGCCGCCCCATCGACTTCCGTGTCTCCATCATGCCTTCGATCAACGGCGAAGACGCGGTGCTGCGTATTCTGGATAAGGAATCGCTGAGCGAAAAATTCCGGCAGTTGCGGCTCGACGTCCTCGGTTTTTCAGACCGCGAGCTGCGGCGCTTGCGGCGTTTTATCCATGAGCCTTACGGCATGGTCCTGGTTACCGGCCCGACGGGCAGCGGCAAGACAACCACGCTTTACGCCGCGATCTCGGAGATCAAGAACGATGAAGATAAAATCATCACCATCGAAGATCCGGTGGAATATCAGCTTCGCGGGATCACCCAGGTCCCGGTCAACGAGAAGAAAGGTTTGACGTTTGCCCGCGGCTTGCGTTCTATCTTGCGGCACGACCCGGACAAAATCATGGTCGGTGAGATTCGGGACAACGAGACGGCGCAGATTGCCATCCAGTCCGCCTTGACAGGCCACCTGGTGTTTACCACCGTTCATGCCAACAACGTGGTAGACGTGCTGAGCCGGTTTCTGAATATGGGTGTTGACCCTTACCACTTTGTTTCAGCGCTTAACTGCATCCTCGCGCAGAGGCTGGTGCGCATCACCTGCGAAGGCTGCAAGCGGCCCGTTGCCGCTCCCCCGGAGCTCTATGAGGAGTCCGGGCTGGATTACCGGGCGTGGCGCGACGTAGTGATGTATGAAGGAGCAGGCTGCGGGCTTTGCAATCAGACAGGTTTCCGGGGCCGGACGGCCATCGGCGAGCTGTTGGCACTCACCGATCCGATTCGCGAGTTGATTCTCGAGCGCCGCTCCACGGCTGAGCTGCGCCGGGTAGCGCGCCAGGATGGAATGACCACACTGCGCGAATCAGCCTTGGAAAAAATCCGGGAAGGCGTGACGACTCTTAAGGAAATTAACAAGGTCACCTTCGTGGAATAGGACAGCGGCATACGATGGGATGGAAGGCAAACCGGGGAGTTCCGGCGGGATCCTTGGCGACGAAGCCGAGCCGGCAGGAAACGCCTACCCTGGTGTACGAAGTCGAATCTGAATTCCTGGCGGGCGCCCGGTTATCGGTTTCGCCAGCTGGCGTGAGGCGATTTGCCATGGCCGGACTGGGTCCCGGCCACTTGCAGGTCTCTGCCACAGAGATGAACATCCGCAGCTCGGAAGAAGTGGATCGATCCGCCGGCAAGCTTCGCCGAGTCCTGGGCAAAGGCGGGCGCTGGGGCTTGCTTATTCCTGACGCCGTGGCGCGGCTCAGCGTGCTCCACTTTGAGACCTTACCGGCGAAGGCTGCGGAGGTCGATGCTCTCCTGCGCTGGCGAATCCGCGAGACCCTTGGTTTTCCGCCCGGGCAGGCGCGGCTGAGCTATCAGATAACTCAGCGGGAAGCGGGAGGCGTTGAGCTGCTGGTAGTGGCGGTGAAGGATGACGTGCTCCGGCAGTACGAGGCCACGCTGGAGCCGTACCAGCGTGACAGTGCGTCGCTGATTCTGCCTGTGACTTTGCCGCTGCTCGCTCTGCTGCCGGAATCGCAACCTGGCGCCCAACTTCTCACTCACGTTTACTCGGGCTGCGTGACTCACGCCGTGGTTGAAGGGAGCCGGTTGCGCCTCTGGAGGAGCCGGCCGCCCCTCCAGCGCGAGCCCGGCTTTGAATTGGAAGAAATTCTTTCCGAAGCGGCGCGTGCCGCGGCCAGCGCGCGGGACCGCCTTGGAATCCAGATTGAGAGGGCGTGGTGCTGCGTTCGCGCAGCCACTGATGGCAGCAACTTGAGCCAAGGCCTCTCCAGTATTCTGGGGATGCCCGTGGAATGCTTATCGCTCGGCGCGCAAGCCGGAGCAATGCTCAGCACGGAAGAAAAGGAAGGGTTCCAGCCTTTAGGTGCGCCTCTGGCCGCGATCATTGTGAACAGCGGTGCAATGGTATGAAGATCGAACTCAACCTGGCGCATCCGAAAACCCGGTTTGAGCGGTCGATCCGCTTCTGGGCTACTGCGCTTCTGGTTCTCAGCCTGGCGCTGCTAGTTCGCGCCGTAGTGGTAACCGGCCGCGAGGTGGCCGATTACCGGAAGGTTTCACGCGCAGTGCTTACTTACCAGGGTGAAATCAGCGATCTCCACAATCGCGAGAGCCGCCTTCGAGTGGCGCTGCGGCAGCCGGCCACGTTGCGGCTTTACGATCAAATCAGCTTCTTGAATTCGCTGATCGCGCAGAGGCAAGTGTCGCTCCCCGGCTTGACTTTGAGATTAACCGGCTTGCTGCCCGCCCACGCGCGCCTGACCTCTCTGGCGCTGGTTGAGTCGCAGGGCGGACCCACGGTTGAAATGAGCGTGGAGGGCGCCGGGAACGGCGCGATTTACGCATTTCTGAGCCACCTCGAGGGTTCGCCGGACTTCGATTCTGTCGCCGTAACGAACCAGGCATTCGAACCGCAGGGGCCAGATAAAGGCGATGTCCTGCTCAGTTGCAGCGCGCGGTACATCGGGAGGCGCCTGCCATGATGCCACACCCGAATAATGAAACGCAGAATGGAACTCCTAATGAATCTCCGATCAGGCGGCAGCGCCGGAAAAACTGGGCTCAAACTGCGCTCAGGATCGGGCTGGCGGTTCTAGTCCTGGACGCGATCGCCTACGCCGCCTTGGAGCGGCCGCTCGCTGGCCTTCTGGCCCATAAGCAGGACCAATTTACCGCGACACGCCTGGCATGGCGGCAGGAGAAGGCGCAGTTAGCCGCGCTAGAAAGTCGAAATGCAGCGCTGCCGCGCCAGGACCAGCAACTGCGAGACTTCCTGCGCCAGCATTTGCCTCCTCAGCGTGAAGGCTTTTCAAGCGCTGCGCTTCTGATCGAACGCCTCACTCAGCAATCCGAGGTGCAACTTTCGGGCGTCTCGTACCGCGCTGACAGGAATAAAGGAGAGCCGCTCGAGCACCTGGGTCTCAGCGTTAATGTGCAAGGGCCATTTCCGGCCCTGCTTAGCTTCGCGCGCGCGCTGGAAACTTCACAGAATCTCGTCATCGTGCGGCGCTTCAAGTTTGAATCGGCGGGTCCAGGCGTGCTAGGCTTGCGATTGAACGCTGACTTGTATTTAATGCCATGAAACTGAAGAACCACGCTGGGGACATCGCAACCATTGTTCTTGCGGGCGTGTGTGTGGTCCTGATCATCCGGTTGCTGGTCCGCGTGAATGCTGTGGCGGCGACAGCAGTTCCAGCACAGCCCATTCAGAGTGGAGATCTGGCTGCCAGCGCGCTGCACCGGCCGCCAAAAGCTGATCCGGAAGGCCCTTTTCTTAATGTTGATCTATACCAACAGCTTGAGGATCAGTCCCTACCCGCTCCGGAGCGAGACCCCTTTACCTTTGCGCCTACCCCGGAAGAGATTCAGGCTGCAAGCAGGGCCCGCGAGCCGGTCGAGGCCACAGGCGGCGCCCCCGCTGCGCCGCCCCTACCTCCGTTTACAGCCGTTGGTTACAGCCAGGCCGCGAGCGGACAACTACAGGCTTACCTCTCTGGAGACCAGCGGGTGTGGGTAGTTCACCAGGGTGATCAGTTCGACAAGAAATATGCGGTCGTGAAGATCACCCCGGCCATGATCGAAATAAGAGATGAATCGCTCGAACGCACCTCTGAATTGCCAATCCCTCAGTAAAGATTGCCGCACCGCGTCGCCGTTTCACCGTTCACTGAAGCCAGCCCCGAAAGCCGGGGCCTATGCTTTGATCGCGGTCATGATCATGGTGACGGTGTTGCTGATTTCTCTTACCGCGGCGTTGCCGAGCATCTATCAGGAAGGACAAAGACAGCGGGAGGAAGAGCTCATCTTCCGCGCCGAACAGTACGCCCGCGCGATTTATCTGTTTCACGCAACGCTAGGCCGGTATCCCACCTCAGTGAAAGAGCTATTGAACACCAATGGAGTGCGCTTTCTGCGCCAGCCTTACCGCGACCCGGTCGCCCCTAACGGCCGCTGGCGGTTCATCCATGCAAATGCCGCCGGAATGCTCATCGATTCATTCACCCAAAATCAGCCCGTCACTGAGCTTTCCACTTCGCCGGATAGCAATGCAGCCGTGACCAAGGCTGATGAACGGAGAAGAAAGCAGGCTGAGGCGCAATGCAACAGCCAACAGAGCTCAGGTTCGGACGCTACCTACCAGACCGGTCAACTACTCGGTGCGTTCATCGCGGGCGTAGCGCCCTGCAGCAACCGCCAATCGATTCGC
>JBOGJZ010000089.1:0-8485 GCA_050745645.1 Terriglobia bacterium
GAGATGTGTATAAGAGACAGCCCATGCGGCCCATGCGACTTATAAAGTTCGTGTGGAACTGGTTTGACGACGTCACCGGCGTCTCCGGCTGGCTGATCCCGCTCGCCAAACATCCGGTGCCCCACGCGCGGAAATCGGCGTGGTTCTACGTGCTGGGCAGCGCCACGCTGCTGGTCTTTATTGTGCAGGTCGTCACCGGAGTTGCCCTGTCGAGCGCTTACGTGCCTTCCGCCGGGCAGGCCTACCATACGCTGGTTTTCATCAACAGTACCCGCTTCGGACACATCGTGCGCGGCATCCACTATTACGGCGCCTCCGCGATGGTTATCCTGATCGGGGTTCACGCGATCCGCGTTTATCTTTTCGGCGCTTACAAATACCCGCGCCAGATGGGATGGATCACGGGCGCCATCCTTCTGCTTCTCGTGCTGGGCATGGCGTTCACTGGCCAGCTTCTGAGCTGGGACCAGACGGGGTTCTGGTCGGTTGTGATTGCCGCGCAGCAGGCCGGCCGCACGCCATTCATCGGCAACTGGCTGGGACACTTCATCATCGCCGGGGATACGGCGGGCGGCGCCACGCTTAGTCGCTTCTTTGCTCTCCACGTATTCTTCATTCCTGCCCTGATCTTCTTCTTCATCGGTTTTCACCTCTATCTTGTGATTCGCAATGGAATTTCTGAGCCCCCGAAGATCGGCCAGGTTGTCGATCCCAAGACCTATCGCAAGTGGTACGAGGAACTGATCCACCGCGAAGGCATCCCCTTCTGGCCAGATGCAGCCTGGCGCGATGCTGTGTTTGCTTTGATCGTAATCGCCTCTGTGGTGGCGCTCGCCGTAATTATCGGTCCACCAGCGCTCGGCAAACCTCCCGATCCCAGCATCATTCAAGCATCACCGAGACCGGACTGGTACTTCTTATGGTACTTTGCGCTGCTGGCCATGCTGCCGCGATGGTCGGAAGGCTATGTCATGATCCTGGGACCCATGCTTTTGATCGTGGTGCTCATCCTGCTCCCGCTCGTGGCAGGCAAAGGTGAGCGCAGCCCATTCAAGCGTCCCTGGACCTTCGGACTCGTGGCCTTTGTTGTGTTCATGATTGCCTTTTTCGGTGTCAAGGGCCACGTGGCCCCATGGTCGCCCCGTATGGACGCCCCGCCGCTGCCGGCTGAGGTAGTCGGCGCCACCAGCGGACCGGTAGCTGCGGGGGCCATCGTATTTCACGCCAAAGGATGCGAATACTGCCATACTGTGGCCGGATATGGCGGCATCCGCGGCCCCGATCTAACCTATGCTGGAGACCGGATGACGGCGGAACAAATGGAGACGCGCATCTTCAGCGGGGCAACCAATATGCCGTCTTATAACGGAAATATTACCCAGCAGCAGCTTTCGGATCTCCTCGCATTTCTGAGTTCACGCCGCCGGAGACCTCCTCCCCCGGCGCCGAGCGGCGCCGGCGCAAAGTGAAAAAATAGCGGGCATCGTGCCCCGTAAGATGAGAGGAAGGACGTTTCGCGCGAACGGTTGAATCGTATCCTGTTCGCGAACACATCCTGCTCTTCTTCCATATTGAGTGCGTGCTGCTGCATGAGAAGGCGTCTCCGCTCCTGGCGGCCACATTGCCGACTCCCTTCAAGAAGGCCCGTGACTTAAGTCGTTGTCCGAGGCGAGTGCCTGCGATAGGTTAGCCATGAAGACCTTGCTATTAGGAGGACTCATTTATGGCTTATGTGATTGCGGAACCTTGCATCGGAGTTAAGGACACGGCCTGCGTGGACGTCTGCCCCGTCGATTGCATTCACCCGCGAAAAGATGAGGCCGATTTTGCGGAAGCGCCGCAGCTCTATATCGATCCCGACGAATGCATCGACTGTGGCGCCTGTGTACCGGTCTGTCCAGTCTCCGCCATCTTCCCTAAGGAAGATCTGCCCGATAAGTGGAGCCGTTTCACGCAAGTCAATTCAGACTATTACAAAAATAATAAGGTCGCGCCATAAGCTGTTACGTTACGCATGACGGCCTGTATCTTTAGTCACCGCTGTGCGGCGCCGAAACGTTTAGCCTGAAAGTTCGACCGCATCATGCCGGCTGAAACTTTAAGATTCGTGCGAGCGCGTGCGATTGGAAAGGAGTAAAACACCATCATGCAAAACCGAATCCTCATCGCCGACATAGATAGCGACCTTTTAACCAGGCTCGAGGTTCTTTTTGAGGACAAAGGTTACTACACAACGACGGCCTGGGGCGGCCAGGAGGCAATTCAGCAGCTCCAGTTCAGGCCATTCGATCTTGTCCTGCTGAGCGATTATCTTACCGATGTGAGCAGCGAACAACTCTGGCGTGCCCTAGCAGTTTGATGAAAAACGTTCCGCCCCTGTCATTCTGAGCGGAGCGAAGAATCTGCTTTTGCTATTTTGAAGGACTTGCGAGATCCTTCGTCGCCTTCGGCTCCTCAGGATGACAGGCTGAGTGAGTTTTTCAACAACCTGTTTTAAACCTTTTTCCCAAAACGAACCCTTTCGAGCGCGCCGGAATCTAATCTCGTAGATGGTCTGCCACGGGAGGAGGTCGGCTTATGACACAGGTAATGTTATTGGATGGAGTCAAACTATTTGTCTTGGTTGCTGGAGTATTTTACGCAGCCTTGGTTGTGGCTGGATACGCGACTGAAGGCCCACACTATCAGGCCCGGTTCCATTTTGCGGAACCGGCTCGTTCAGGCGAGCGCTTGCTTGTATGGACGGGAATCAAGATTTTAGGAGCGGCGATCTCTTTGCTCCGGCTAGTGTTGAACCAGCTCTTTATCGCATCGGGAGAACTGGCCCTTTGGGCCATCAATAAATCCAGCCCTAGAGTGCAACGCGAAGTGCACTCGCGCTTCTTGTAATCATCTGAAAATCAACCCCTTTACTCATTCTTCGGGCGTGCTCGTCGCGTTCGGCGACGTCCTATCGCTTTTTTGCGCTTGCGCAGGAAGCTATTGCTTTGCCATCTTAGTAGGGTGGATAGTACTTAGAAGTTTGTTGAAAAATTCGTCTACGGTGTCATTACTGAGGAGCCACCGGCGACGAAGAATCTCATAAGCCCTTGCAACGATTAGTAAGCAGATTCTTCGCCCCGCTCAGAATGACAGTTCCATATCGTTTTTCAACAAAACTATTGGGCGATGAAGTGGGTGGACTTGCACGCGCTGCCGCAGTAGATTCCTGTCGGCGTTCCATAGGCGGTAGCGTTAGATTGAGCGTATCAAGGGCAATGAGTGTCGACGTTCGGATGAGCAGGGCGATGGATGAACACACACTATACTGGCTAGCCCTCGGTCGAATCGAGGGTATAGGAGTGCACGGCGTCCACAGTCTGGTAAGGAGATTCACCTCTCCCGGAGCCGTTTACGCGGCTTCGCTTACAGAGCTCGAAAGCTGCGGCTTGCCATCTCGGATAGCGCGGGATATTCACGCGCAGAAAGGTTTGCCAGAGGCGCAAAAGGAGATAGCTGAGGCGGAAAGGCAAGGGATGCGGCTGTTCGGCTTTTCCGACCCGGTCTACCCGCCGTTGTTAAGACAAATTTCTGATCCGCCGCTGGCGCTGTACGTGAAAGGCGACGCAGCCGCACTGTGCGGATACGCCGTAGCAATGGTCGGGTCGAGACGTCCGAGCGCTTATGGAAGCTCGGTAGCCCACAGACTGGCGGGCGACCTGGCGCAGCGGCAGCTAGTGATCGTGAGCGGGATGGCGCGCGGCATTGATTCGGCTGCTCATCGCGGGGCTCTGGAAGCAGGCGGAAAAACGATGGCCGTGTTAGGATGCGGCTTGGATGTCACGTATCCGCGAGAAAATAAAAAACTCATGGAACGGATCGCGGAGCGCGGCGCTGTTATCTCCGAATTCCCTCTCGGCGCCCCGCCTGTGCCCGAGAATTTCCCCATACGGAACCGCATCATCAGCGGGCTGTCTCTTGGCGCGATCATCGTGGAGGCTGCCGAATATAGCGGTTCACTGATCACCGCGAGGCTGGCGCTGGAGCAGAACCGCGAAGTATTCGCTGTGCCGGGCAACATTACGTCCCCGCAAAGTTTCGGCCCGAATCTGCTGATCAAACAGGGCGCAAAGCTGGTAGACCAATGGCTCGATGTAGTGGAAGAGTTTCCAGCCTCCGTCCGAATGCAACTCTTGCCGCCCCCGGCCGCATCGGAAGATTCGGCGCACCAGCCGCCGCTCGTCGCGGAAATGGATGCGGACCAGAAAGCAGTGTACGAGTCATTGCGGGCGGACGAGGCGCTTTTTGTGGATGCTATTTGCGGCAATGCTTCCCTGCCGCAGCCGCGAGTGCTTGCGGCTCTTCTCGGACTTGAGATGAATGGACTGGTGCGCCAGTTGCCGGGCATGAATTTTGTCCGCATGTTGTAACGTCCCGTCCATGCTGAAAGGGAACAGAGCCTAGCGGCTGCTGAGGATCGTCAATTTTTATGGCAAAGTCTCTGGTCATTGTCGAATCGCCGGCGAAGGCAAAAACCATCAACAAGTACCTTGGTTCGGACTACACGGTCCAGGCTTCGATGGGGCACGTTCTGGATCTGCCCAAAAAAGACTTGGGCGTGAACATCGAAGATGGGTTCAAGCCAACCTACATCACGATTCCCGGGAAAAAAGACGTCATCAGCAAGCTACAGGCCGCCGCGCGCGGCGCTGAGGCTGTCTATTTGGCCGCCGACCCGGACCGCGAAGGAGAGGCTATCTGCGCTCATCTGCGCGATCTGCTGGCTTCCAAGAAAACAAAAATCTATCGCGTCATGTTCAACGAGATCACCCGCGATGCTATCCGCGAGGCTTTTAAAAACCCCGGAGAGATCGACTCCCGTCTGGTGGATGCCCAGCAGGCCCGGCGCATCCTGGACCGGCTGGTGGGCTACCAGGTCAGCCCGCTCCTGTGGGAAAAGGTGCGGCGCGGCATCTCCGCAGGGCGCGTGCAGACGGTCGCACTGCGCCTGATTGTTGAGCGCGAGCGTGAGATTCGCGCCTTTCAGAAGAGAGAGTACTGGACGATCACCGCGCTGCTCGAAGGCAAAAACCCGCCGGCCTTCGAAGCCCGTCTGGTAAAAATTAAAGGCGAAGAGCCTGAGATTCCAGACGAGGCGGCGGCAGAAAAGCACAAAGCGGCAGCCGAAGCCGCAGGCTTCACGGTGCAATCAGTCGGCACGCGCGAGAAAAAGAAATATCCCGTGCCGCCGTTTATCACCAGCAAACTGCAGCAGGAAGCGGTGCGCAAACTGCATTTTTCCGCCAAGAAGACGATGATGTTCGCCCAACGCCTCTATGAAGGCGTTGAGCTGGGAAGCGAAGGCTCGGTCGGGCTCATCACCTACATGCGCACCGATTCGACCCGCGTGGCGGAAGGCGCTCTGGTGGCGGCGCGCGATTACATCCTTAAGCAGTTCGGGGCAGCTTACCTGCCTGAAGGGCCTGTCCGTTACAAAACCAAGAAGGATGCGCAGGACGCCCACGAAGCGATCCGGCCGACGGAAGTGGAGCGCACACCCGAATCCGTAAAGTCATATCTTTCCGCAGACGAACTCAAGCTATACAAACTGATCTGGCAGCGTTTTGTCGCTTCACAGATGAACCCTGCTCTCTTTGACCAGACTACGATTGATATTGCTGCAGGCGACTATCTTTTCCGTGCCACCGGCTCCGTGGAGCGTTTCAATGGTTTCCGCGCGGTTTATGAAGAAGGCCAGGATGACAGCAAAGTTGTTGAGGAAGAAAGCGAGGAATTAAAGCATCGCCTTCCCGCCATCGAGCAGGGCGAGCGGCTGAAACTGCAAAAGCTAACGCCAGAGCAGCACTTCACCGAGCCGCCGCCGCGGTACAACGAAGCGACGCTGGTGAAGGTCCTTGAGGAAAAAGGCATCGGCCGCCCTTCCACATACGCCACGATCCTTTCCGTTATACAGAACCGGGAGTACGTGGAAAAGGTCCAGGGGCGTTTTTATCCTACCGAGCTGGGGATGGTGACGAGCGACCTGCTGATAAAAAGCTTTACCGAAATCTTCGACGTCGCCTACACCGCGCGCATGGAAGAAGCGTTGGACGAGGTCGAAGAAGGAAAACTGAAGTGGACGGAGGCTCTCGAAGACTTTTACAAAAAGTTCAAAAAGGAATTGCGCGCAGCCGAGCGCGGAATGGCTGATCTTAAGGGTGAAGGGGTCCCTACTGACGTCAAGTGCGAAAAATGCGGGAAGGCCATGGTGATCCGCCTCGGGCGCAACGGTCAATTCCTGGCTTGCACTGGCTATCCTGAATGCGATGGTACGAGAGACCTCACCCCCGAGCTCGCGGAGAAGCACGGTGGCGCAGCCTCCACGGCGCCTGAAGTTCCTGAGCAAGCCTGTGAAAAATGCGGCAAGCCAATGGTTGTGAAACGAGGACGGTTCGGCTACTTCCTGGCCTGCAGCGGATATCCCGAATGCCGCAACACCAAGCGCATCGTCATAGGTGACGGCAAGCCGGCGGCGGTCCAGGACGTGCTTCTGGAAGAAAAATGCCCGGAGTGCGGATCACAGCTCACTGTGAAACATGGACGATACGGGCAGTTTACGGCGTGCAGCAATTATCCCCAGTGCAAGTTCGTGAAGCGCCAGACGCTCGGCATTCCTTGCCCGGAGAAAGGCTGTGCTGGCGAAATCGTGGTGCGCCGCTCAAAACGCGGGAAGACCTTTTACGGCTGCACCCGCTACCCGGATTGCAAGTTCACCGCGTGGGACAAGCCGGTGGCAGAGACTTGTCCCAATTGCGGCTCTCCGATCCTGTTGGAAAAAACTACCAAGAAGTCCGGTTCCGTCCGGTATTGCCCCAACGAAGCCTGCCAGTACGAGCACGCCGTCGCGTAATAGGATTTGGAGTGCGGGAGCTTCTCCAAAGGCTCCTTCGCGCCTGCGATCAATGAGCTTTCTGCTCTGGCGAGCCAATCCCGAAATCCCACACGTCGAGATTCAATTTGTTCTGGTCTACCTCGCCCAGGGCGTATTCGCCCGTAGGCAACGGCTGGCTGGGTTTCAACTGAAAAAGACCTGGGGCAAGCTGCTTTCGCGCGAGCGGCAACTGGGAGCGCGACTCGCTGGGTTTGCCGCGTAATCCTGAATCCATGCTTTCCACCTCGCGGTCAGTACGGCCGGATTTCAAGCGAAGCAGCTCAATGCTTGCGCCCGCACCATCCGCGAACTGCGCATAAAACACAGGCTGCCGGTTGAGGATGCGCACAGCCGCTGCTCTTCCTGGAAGCATCACGACCATACGGCTTTTTAGAATCGGCGCGGGCAGCGCGATATTCAGCGCCAAGCGTTTTTTATCACGCGCCAGAGAGCCTTGGGATTGAAGCAGCGTAATCACTCGCGTCCCATCATAGGCGTATACTCCTTCAGCCGAGGGCAGGTGAATGCCGGAGGCGATCTCATAGCCTCCGTTTTGCCCCAACTGATACGTATTTTTCTCCGACTTCGCAGCCTCCTCCAAAACCTTCTGTTGCTCCTGCCGCTTTTCTTGCTGCGCGCGCTGGGTGGCCTGAAAATCAACAAGCGATGCGGGGATTTCTTCCCAATCAGAGCGGTCGATACTGTAATAGCGGACCCGGTCGCCGTTGATTTGATAGCTCTTCACGAGTTGGTAGCTGCCGTCTTTCAAGAACAGCTTGATTTGCGCCTGGCACGGTACGGCAACCGCGACAAGGAAGAAGGCAAGCGCGGTATTACGGAACGAAGGCTGTAAGAATCTCACGCCTTCATGCTATCGCTCAGGGTTGCGTGTTTCAATTGCCGGTATCGGGTACGAGCCTGCGCGACAACTGCGGCCGTAGCGGCAATTGTCACACAGACTCATAACCCGAGAGGGCGACATACGGAGCGGAGTGTTATGCTGAGCCGGCCAGAAGGCATCGAATCCGCTTTCCGGTCAAAAGATCGCCATCCACCACAATCGCCGCCACGCCTTTTGGGCCGCCGGCATTGACGGCCACCCAGCTCGCGCCTGCCGCCGCGACGCCTAGACCAGTGACGAGGCCAGCCGCCATGCCAGCGTCGTGCTTCTCGCCCTGGCCGGCTATCGCTGCTGCCGTTGCCAAAGCGGTGGCCGCCGGACTCGCAAGATCAAGGGCCATGACGACCGGCGCCTGTAATCTACCTCGGGAGACGAGTTCGTTTGCGCGCCCTGCGAGAGCGACCCTTTGCTCTGCATCGAGCCAGTACGTGCGCGAGGGCAAACCCTGAAACCTCGGTCCCCGCCGCGCGAGCCGCAACCATTCTGTCAGCGCCTTGTCGCCAGGGAAAAGCTGTTCCAACGTCTCATCCAACTGCTGAATGTCAGCGCCAGCTCCAGAAAGGGCCACGCAGACCAGCGGCCTGCTTCCAACTGCGAGCAGCGGCTGCAGGTAAGAAGCGAAGTCCGGAATATCGGCTGCGCCGCGCACTCCTGCTCGCTCGAACGCTGTAGCC
>JBOGJZ010000090.1:0-17407 GCA_050745645.1 Terriglobia bacterium
CTGCACGACTTTGCTCTGTGACGGCAAGTGAAGAAATTCAGCATGACAGCATGGGCGGATCATTCTTCCCTTCCGCCCATTCCGTAAAGAAAGTAATGAGACGTTTGATTCACCGCAACCCTCCAGCCAAGATTCGCAAGCTGGTTTTCCAGGTTTTGCGGCTGGTAAAAAATCTTGATGATTTGGTACTCTCGCCCGTCATTCAACCGGCGCATCATGGTGACGACCTCAGGCTTGCCGAGGGGCTGGTCGCGAGCTGTTGTGGTGGGTTCGTAGAGGGAGTCGATGAAAAAGACGCGCCCGTCCGGCGCCAAGCTGTCATGCACCAGCAACCAGAACTCCGTGAAGCGTTCCGGCGGCACGTGAGAAAGCCAAAAGCTGAAAAACACCGCGTCATAGCGCTTATCCGGGCGCCACTTCAGAATGTCCGTCTGGATGTAGCGCACCCCGGCGTTATTGAGCCGGCTGCGGTTGATCTCCAACATTTCGGAAGAGGCATCAAGCGCAGTGATGCTCCGGGCGTAGCGCGCCAGTTCCTGCGTCCACAGCCCTGTGCCACAAGCTAGCTCCAGAACCTCCCCGCCGGGAGCGAACATTTTTAAGGCTTCGCGGACCTGAGCCACCTCGGCAAACCACTGCTTGTTCAGTTCCGGACCGTAATCGTAACGGCCTTGCCGCATGAACCACTCGTCGTACTCCTTAGCGCGCGCTTTGTAATACTCAATCTGATCGCTCAGTAGGTTGCTTGCCTGACCCATATTCATTTCACTCCCGCCTTTGCCAGATCCCCGGTCTTATTAAGGATCGCTGTTCACATCATGGCCTCGCCGCCCTATCGACGCTGGGGAGTTAACTCTCAAGGCTGAACGAGCCAGCATCCGGGGCCTGGTGTATAGGAGGAATACCATGATGTTTTCGATCATCAGGAACGTGATGGGCTGTGCAGCTTCGGCCAGAGTGAACCTTGGAATAGCAATGACTGCAACCACGCATGAGACCCACAGGATAGTCCACGTCGTCCGGTCTTCTTTGCCCGGATCATGCCATGCTAAGACGAAGTTCGGAATCCCGCCTAAGAAAGTGGCGATCAGGCTGGTTAGGATACCGAGCACCGGATTGCTAAAACTCACCCACAGTATAATGCCAACTGCCGCCCCTGCCAGGCAGACCTTGTCCAGGCGGCTCCAGCCCGGCACCCCGTATTTCTGAGTCAGGACCGCCGCGATGATCGAGCAGAAGAGCACGGCGGCCATTTGTCCGATCATCGCATGCTTGACCAGCATGCCAGCAAAAGACACAACATTTAGGATTGACCAAACCAGCCAGGTGACCTTAGCCGGTTGAGCCTTCCTTCGCACGATGGCCCTGACATAGGGTATGAACCCTATGACAAACAGGACGCCTGAGACAACCGACAAGATTCCTTTAACATGCATGGCCGGGCTCTTCTTCCAGAAGGCTTAACTCTTAGCCCCGCTCAACCTATAGCATATTTAAGCGCCCCGTCAAGCTCAGTTTTAGAGTTGTAAACACGGCGCGGCTGCCGATTCCCGATTGCAGCCGCGGTCAGGAGTAGCGCAGAGTTTCGCGTTTGAGAAACTCTGCGGCGGTTGGTTGTTTCATCGCGGAGTTTACCGTGAGCGCAGTGCGTAGATTTTTCGCTCCTCTTAGAATGACAGGCGAAGGAAAGGCCGCAGCGTTACACGGCGAACGCTGCGCTGCAAAAATGCAGGCGAATCGAGCTTACTGGAACGTTAAGCGCCTGAAAGCGTCTGGCAGCGGAGGCGGCGGAAAGATCTCTGGGTGGATGATGTGGGCGAGGACCTCCATGCTCTCCACGATTCGCGGTCCTGGACGGCTGAAGAAATGCGATGCGTCGGCAGCGTAAACTTTGCCCGCTCGCACAGCCGGCAAATTGCGCGCACCCTCGAATTGAATGAGGAGTTCGCCCTCCTGTGCTGAGCGTTCGAGATCAAAACCACAGCAGGTGAGCGCGATGACTTCCGGGGAGAATTCCAATACTTCCTTCCACTCCATGCGAACCGACGGCCGGTGAGGACGCGCCAACTCGTCTCGCCCGCCCGCGAGATCGACCAACTCTTTCATCCAGTGCCCGCCGCAATAGGGTGGATCAACCCACTCCATGCACAAGACACGGGGCCGCTCACGGAGGTTTTTGGTTTTCGCATGGACCGCTTCTACCCTTTCGCGCAGGGACCTTGTAAGCCCTTCCCCCGCCTCAATCTTGCTTGCCGCCGCCGCAACCTGCCGGACATTTTCAAAGATATCGCCCACGGAGCGCGGCTCGAGGTTCAAAATTTGGGGGTGCGATGGCAGGCTTTTGACCGCTTCTTGTACGCGGTCAAACGAAACTGCGCAAACGTCGCAAAGTCTCTGTGTGAGGATTAAATCGGGCTGCAAGGATTCAAGCAGCGGAAGGTCCAATTCGTAAAGCGATCCCGCCGTCCCCAGCGTGGAGCTGACCGCCGCGTCGATCGCCCGGCTGGGGAGGCCGCTCGGGATGTTGCTTCGTGTGAGTTTTGGAAGCCGGGCGGCTTCCGGAGGGAAATCGCACTCGTGGCTTACGCCGGCTAGGTTAGATCCGAGACCGAGCGCAAACACCATCTCCGTCGCGCTCGGCAGAAGCGAACAAATACGCACTAAATTCACACCTGAGGCGGCCTCTCAAACGGCATCTGCCAGCCGGAGTTTGCGCTGCCGATGGATGAGCCAATAATAGGAGCCGAACATCACCGCGTTCCATGCGAGATCGCCCAATAGCGCATTTCGGTAGAAAGGCACGCCTGCCGCGTAACATGCTGCGAGGCCAGTGACGCTATGGGAGTAAATACTCCAGCCGAGCCACACTCCGAAATTGGTGAGCAGGAAGAAAAGCGTTGAACCCAGCACGGAAGCCCCGGCAATGCTTAGCCAGTTGACTCTGCCGCGCAACGTCCAGCCCAGGAGGCCGATCATCAGAAAGCCCGCCCAGGTGAATGGACTGAACCAGGCCCAGGCGCCATGGTATAACAGCCGGTCCACCGCGAAATCGCTCACTAACAGGGCGGCCAGTGGCGCCACCAGCGAGTTGGTTTTGCTGCGAAACATAGCGCCGCTGAACAGAAACATCGCCGCCACCGGTGTAATGTCCCACGGATGCGGCAGAATCCGGAAAAGGATCGCGCCGAGCACATAAAGACAGACAACCATTGAGCCGTTCTTCCTCATGAATCCTCCATAAGGTCGTAGTATAGCGGAAATTGCCTTGAGCAATCCCGGAATTTTTCGCTTGTGTCATGTTGAGCGGCTTCGCTCTTCTCGTTGTCATTCTGAGCGCAGCGAAGAATCTCACGGTAAACTCCGCGAAACGTCTGCTCCTACACTGGCTGCGCGAGAGGAGATTCTTCGCTTCGCTCAGAATGACAGACAATCGGATGCATCCTTTCCTCGATCGCGCAGCGCCAGATAAGACGTTTACGCGCCGCTGCCGCCAGAACGCCGCTGCCGCGCTGCTTCATAGAGCACGATCGCCGCCGCCACCGAGACATTGAGCGATTCGACCGGGCCGTAAAGCGGAATGCACCCAACCTGGTCGCATGTTTCTCGCGCCAGCCGGTGCAAGCCGCGTCCTTCACCGCCGAAGACCAGCGCGCAAGGGACAGAATAATCCAGATCGAGATAGGATTTTTCTCCCTGAGCTTCAAACCCGTAAGTCCAGATTTGCCGCTCCTTGATCTCGATCAGCGCCCGGCTCAGGTTTGTGACGCGCGCAATGCCGATGTACTCAAGAGCACCGGCGGCCGCGCGTGCAACAGCAGCGGAAAGGCCGGCAGCGCGCCGCTCCGGAATCAGCATCCCGCTCGCTCCAGCCGCTACGGCTGTCCGCGCCACCGCGCCCAGGTTGGCCGGATCTTCAACGCCGTCTAGGACGACGATCAGCGGTCTTTCAGCGGCGGCATCCTCCCCGGCACGGCCGGCGCGCCCAAGAATTTCTTCCAGGGCCGCGTAGCCTTTCGCCGCGCACACCGCAACTACGTTCTGGTGCTGTGCGCTGCCTGACATGCGGTCGAGCGCCTGTTTGGGCGCAAAGCGCACGGGAACGCCATGGGCGCGGGAGGCTGCAATCACGGCGTCGAGGCGCGGGCTGCGGTGGCCTTCGGCGACAAGCAGGTAGTCCATGGGCCGACGGCCCAAGGCTGCCTCCACGGCATGAATACCGTAAAGCTTCTCCGCAGAGAGTGGAGACTTATCGTTCAGCCGTCGCATAGTGTAGGCAGCATGAAGAAAAGGAAGCTAGATTCTTCGCTTCGCTCAGAATGACAGGCGAAGCGGGCTCAAAATAACAAGCTCCGGTCCGCTTGCTTCAGCAGATGCCTGCGATCTTCTGAAAATCCCGCAGGCGCTCTGCGCAACTCTTGACGTGGCGAAGTAGAGGCAGCTTTGATCCCTCTTCAAAAATTGGAATCAGCTTTTCGAGTTCAGGCCCGGAAGCGGCGCCCGTAAGCGCAACGCGAATCGGATGAAAGAGTTCGCGGCCCTTTTTGCCCGTCTCATCCTGCGCGGATTTCACAGCCGCGCGGAAATTCTCATAAGTGACTATGTCGAGCGCCAGGATTTTTGGAATAAACACCCGCAGCACGCGCATTGCATCGGGGTCTTCGACCAGGCGGCGGGCATCCTCCTCGCGGGCGAGGGCGTCGTAATCAAAAACCAGGCGAGTAGCCGCGGGAATCTGGCTGAGAAAATCCAGGTTCTTGCGCACTGCCTCGACCACACGCCCGAGCCATTGCAGGAAAGGATCAGGCTCCGGCGCAGCTCCTCCCACGCAGCCAGCGCCGGCGGTGCTGCTGACGTAGCCTGCGCTCGCCAGAAAAGGAATGCTCATCTTCGCAAGACCGGAAACCGGCGCTTCCTTCATGTAGTGCCGGTTCAGCCAGTACAGCTTGGCGATATCGAACACAGCCGGGCTTCGAGTGATGTGGTCCAGGGAGAATTGCGCGGTCAGTTCTGAGCCGCTCAGGATTTCCGTCTTGCCATCCGCTGGCGACCAGCCAAGCAGCGCGAGATAGTTTCGCAGCGCTTCCGGCAGGACGCCCATCTCGCGGAAGCTCTCAAGCGATGTGGCGCCGTGGCGCTTCGAGAGCCGCGTGCGGTCCGGTCCGAGGATGGTGGAAAGATGCCCGAATGCAGGCGGCTCCCAGCCGAGAGCCCGATAGACAGCAAGTTGGCGCGGCGTGTTTGAGATGTGGTCATCGCCCCGGATCACGTGGGTGATTTTCATCAGATGATCGTCGATGACCACGGCGTAATTGTACGCCGGATTGCCGTCTGACCGCACCAGAACAGGATCGCCGATTACATCGCCGGAAAAGTTGGTAGGCCCGTGAATCAAGTCGCGCCAGTTGAAACTTTCATCGGAAATCTTCAGGCGAACAGCGGCCAACTCGCCCTTGGCAACGCGGCGCGCGGATTCTTCGGCTGGCAGATTACGGCACCGGCCGGAATAGCGCGGCTGCTTGCCCACCTTCAGCGCCTCCTGCCGCTCGGCTTCAAGCTGCTCGGGCGAGCAGAAGCAGTAATAGGCATGGCCCTGCGCCATGAGCTCGCATGTGAAGCGGGAGTAAATTTCCAGGCGCTCTGACTGCCTATAAGGGCCGTACTGACCGTGCAGGCCAGGCGCGCCGCCCTTCTCAGGCTTATCCGGCCCTTCGTCCCAGTCGAGACCGAACCACCGCAGGTTATCGATCAGATGAGTTTCATAACGCTCCTCGGAACGCTGCGCGTCGGTATCTTCGATGCGCAGCACGAACGCGCCGCCATGATGCCTGGCGAATAGCCAGTTAAAAAGAGCGGTCCGGGCGTTGCCAACGTGCACGAAGCCGGTTGGGCTGGGAGCAAATCGAACTCGGACACTAGGCACTTCAACTGGCGCAGGCACGTGAGCGATGAAACCTCTTTCGGCTGACCTATCTAACATAGCACCAATATAACGGTGGTCATGGCCCCGCCAGAGCCGGGATATATGCCAACAGGAAACGGCTGGAAGTGGCAACCTGATCCGGATACAATTAGCGTTGCCTATGGCGACCTTCCACGTTGTTAACTTCGGCTGCCGGGCCAGCCAAGCGGACGGTGCCGCACTCAGGGGGCAATTGCTGGCTGCGGGGCTGATTGAGGCTCGCGACCCGGCTGCGAGCGACGTTGCCATACTGAACACGTGCACCGTGACCGCGACGGCCGACGCCGAGGTGCGCCAGACGATTCGCCGGATAAACCGCCAAAATCCCGGCTGCCGCATTCTGGTGACCGGCTGCTACGCGCAGCGCGCGCCCGAGGAAATTGCCGGACTAAAGGGCGTAGCGTGGGTCGTGGGTAATTCTCACAAGCATAAGGTGGCAGAGATTGTATCGCTGGACTTCGCTTGCACAACATGCCTTGAAGAGCCGAAGCGCTCCCCTCGCCCGGCGTTCAGCCACCCTGTCCCCTTGGGAGGGAGCGCTCCCAGTCTACCGCGACCCCGCGTTGAGCCGGATCCAGCGCTGCCAGGGCAATCAGTCAACGTGTGGATGGGCGATATCGGACCGGAGTTTCACTTTTCCCCCGCTTTGCCAGATGACCGCACACGGCCAACGCTTAAAATTCAGGATGGCTGCAATGCGCGTTGCTCCTTCTGCATCATCCCGGCGGTCAGGGGACGCAGCCGCAGTCTCCCTACCGCGCAAGCGATCTCGCAAATCCGCGAGATGAGCAGCAAGGGGACCAAGGAGGTCGTGCTTTCCGGAATCAATCTTGGCAGTTACGGACGCGACCTTACGCCCAGAACAACGTTTCTCGACCTCGTCAAACAGATTCTGGATGAAACTGCAATGCCCCGGCTCCGCATCAGCTCCATTGAGCCGATGGATGTCAGCCCAGAGCTCATCGAGCTTGTAGCCTCGGAGCCGCGCCTGGCGGATCATTTCCACGTGCCGTTGCAGAGCGGCTCAGACCGTGTTCTGCGTCAGATGAACCGCCGCTATTGGACGTCGCATTACGCTGAGCGCATCCTGGCGATCCGCGAGGCGATGCCCTACGGTGGGATCGGCGCCGACGTCATGGCCGGATTTCCCGGAGAAACCAGCCAGGACCATATGACAAGCGTTCGCTTCATCGGCTCTTTGCCTTTCACTTATCTGCACATTTTCCCGTACTCCTCGCGCCCGTCAACGGCCGCTGCAGACCGCCACGATCATATCGAGGGGCGAATCGCTCATGAGCGCGCGTCGGAAATACACGGCCTCATTGCACGGAAGCGAGAGCAGTTCCTGGGCGCGCAGATCGGCCGTACGCTTTCCGCGGTTACGCTCGGCAAGTCTCCGCGTAGCAGGCCAGAAGCGCTCAGCAGCAATTATTTGAGCTGCTGGCTTCCAGGCTGCGACCTGCCGCCGAACTGCATGGTAAACATCCGGGCGCAGGAGATGATCGGGGGCGGGCTTCGGTGTGAGCTTGAGGAATCGCGGCAGATCTGAAGCAGGTACAAATGCAGTTGTCACACACTCTCTCAACCCGTGGCTCTTAACCGCCGAAAAGCTATTATGGAAGGATAATCTACCGGGCAGGACTGAGATCACTGAACCCCCGGCAATCGCTTGCCTCTGTCATGACGCCCTATGAGCCTGTCACAAACGCCCACGCGTGAAGTGATTCCCGTTCACGACTATGTCCGCGAGCAAGCGGCTCCGCTTTCAAAGCTTCCGCACGGCTGGGAGCTTCATGCGGCGCTGCTCCTGACGCCGGCGGAAGAACGCGCCATGGTGCGCGAGCCCTCCCATGCGGCACCGGACCCCTTGGCGGCCCGGCTCGGAAAGCTGCGTGTCCTGGCCGTGCCGTTCATCGGGTGCTTTGAAACCGGCGATGCCGTTTGCTTTACAAAGCCGGCAGGCGAAACCCATACTGTGGTCTGGATGGAAGCCGGAGCGCGAACGCACCTGGTCCTGGCCTGCCGCGAGCTCGATACCCACGATACCGGCTTCGAATTCCTGGCTAGCATCGCCCAGCTTTCCATTCCTAAACTCACCCCTCAGGAACTGTCAAGTTACACGCGCCTCGTGGAAGAAGAGTTGCGTCAGGGCATCTCAGGTGAAATTGATAAAGACGCTCTCGATGCGAAAGCGGCTTACCTGAAGTTTCGCGGCGCGGCCGGACTCAAGGCCGCTCAGTTCGAAAAATACCGTGACGTTTCCCTCGTCAGCACCCTCGCCGAGTACATGCATGGACTTTGGCACGATGTGCAGATTCGCATCGGGCCGGAGCACTTGCCCGTCCAACAGCTTCGCTGCCGGATGACCAGACTGGCGGAGCTTTTCCCTCCAAACGCCGGATATAACCTCTTCGCCCGCGACATGGACAATCAAACATAGCGCCATCCTCCTTCGCATAAGTTGTCACTGCGATCTTTCAGTCATACCATTGGAACTGTGGGGCCGCGGGTAGTCAGGCTCTGCATTGAAAGGGCGCGCGCTCGAGGGCAGCGCCCACACGGCTTCCTCGTTAAGGAAAACGCATGAGCTCGCGCGAAGCTCCTGGGGCTTCCATCGATTGGGCTGCGCGGCGGCAGGAGCGACGCCTCGTTTTTGTCATCACCCTGAGTTGTTTTGCGATTTTCCTCTTCACCCCTTTAGCTCGCGGCGACGAGTTCCACCGGGTGAAGCATTACGCGGTCCGGATGTTTTCCTTTGGGACGCTGACGCTGGCTACGCGCACGGGAGATCTGGATATCGAGGGTTGGGACAACCCGAGACTCTCGATCGAGGCGGAAAAAGTGGTGGAGGCTGGCTCTGCCCGGAAGGCCGAAAAACTCTACCCCCTGATCCGAGTTCATCTAGCCGGGAAAGACCACAAGATCAGCGTCAGCACCAGCTATCCCCACCGGCGACTCTGGCGGCCGTTTCGGGACGAGTCAAAACTTTCAGTTAACTTTACCATTCACATGCCCTATGACGCGAATTTGCGTCTGAAATGCGTCGATGGCGATGTGACTGTGAGCGGGATCACAGGCCGGGAGGACCTTGACGTAAACTACGGCGATGTTGAGGTCGATGTGCCCAACGTCTATGGGCTAGCTCTGCTTGACGCGCACTCCTGGCTTGGATATGTGCAAAGCGATCTTCATGGGATGCCACAGGATTCAGCCGGCTTCAGCAAGTCAATTTCATTTATGAACCTCCAGGGAACGCAAGTGATTGTGGTTCGGGTCAGGATGGGAGGAGTATTTATTTACGGCGATGAGGACTATTGACGAACACCTGAGACGCGCCATAAGCATGCGGACCGCGCAGACTCTGTCAGCAGCCGCCATTTCAGACTACCTGCACTCTCGCCCAGGCTGGGTACGCTGGCAGGAGTGGGGACGCGGCCGCAGGTATTTGCTCACTCGCTATGGCGACCGGTCGCAACCTTTAATCGTCATCGCACACTCCAGCCGGGACGCTCGCATGGCGCGCCAGTTGTCTTTGGCCGTCGAACAGGATTGGGCGGAGGTCCCGGCGGCGTGCCGGGCGGCTTACGATGAAATCCTCTTGAAAACCGCAGGACTTGTGGTTATCCAACTTCGCCGCGACAACGTGTGCGCCTGCCTCGGCCACCGCCATCCCACTGTCCGGGAGAGGCCGTTTGCGGAGTTGCACGATGTGTTCGGAGGCGTTCAGATCGGAGAAATTGATATCGCCTGGCGCGCCGTATCGCGATGGCAGGCTCTGCCTCTCTCGGACACCGCGATGGACACCAAATTTCTGGAGGGAAGCCGCCTCGACGAGTTTCATAAGAAGCAGCTCCGTCTAAAGCTGCTGAGCGTCGTCCTGCACGAAACCCACCACTTAACGTATCCTGAGGAACCTGAAATTGTGATCCGCGAACGAAGCCTGAACTTCTACCGTGAGGCCATGGCGAGCTACGTTGATAACGCGGTCGCCAGCCTTTCGCTGACGATTGACCGCTCATTCTCACGGCTGGGATGATCAAATCGTAAATGCTTCGTTACGCTCAATCTGCCATGCCGCGTTACGACATTTCGAAGGATGAAAATGGCCCCTCACCCCCCGCGTACCTCGGGCACCCTCTCCCCTGAGGGGAGAGGGTGGCGAGCGGAGCGAGCTGGGTGAGGGGTTGTTCGATGTTTTCAGGGCAGCATGACGCTGTGTCCTAAGGATGCCCAAAATCTCAAAGGCCGTTTTTTTGCTTCTCGTGGCTTTGGCCCTCGCCGCGCCCGGCTGCCGGAAAAATCAGAAGCGCGCCGGGCGGGCAGCGAGCCCGCATGTGCGCCAAGTCGTGGTGCTTGGATTCGACGGCGCTGATCCGCACCTGCTTGCAAAGTGGATGAGCGCGGGAAAGCTGCCGCATCTTGCCCGCCTGGCGGCGCAGGGCGCGTTTCGGCCGCTCGGCACGACGAATCCTCCTGAATCCCCGGTTTCCTGGGCCTCGTTCGCAACAGGGCTGAATCCGGGCAATACCGGGATTTTCGACTTTCTCACCCGCGATCCCAAAACTTATCTTCCCCAACTGGCGCTAGTGAAATCGCAAAAAGCCAAATTCCTTTTCAGTCTGGTTCCTGTCAAGGCGCCGGTCCTGGTCAACGAGCGGCACGGGGTTCCTTTTTACAAGACGGTGGCCGGCGCCGGCTACAAAACCGTTGTGCTGCGCATGCCGCTCGAGTTCCCGCCGACGCCCATGCCCGGCGGGAAGCTCTGGGCGGGGCTTGGCGTGCCGGACGTTCGCGCGACGTGGGGCACATTCTTCTATTTCAGTACCGACCTCGAACCGTGGGATGCCGGCAATACCGAGTTCGGAGGAAAACTAGTCAGCCTCCGGCTCAAAGGCCGGACGGCGCGAGCCTTCATCGACGGCCCTATCGACCCGGCGGCGAAGACCTTCCGCCGGATTTCCGCGCCAGTCGAGTTCACGGTCCAACCGGTACGAAATTCGGTGAGCATTTCGTTAGGCGGCCGGCGCGAATCCGTTCAGAAAGGTCACTGGAGCGGCTGGTTTCGCGTCCGGTTTCGCATCACGCCGCTGTTTGCCGTTCATGCCATCACGCGTTTTTACGTGGTCGAGGCGTTCCCAAACCTCCGGGTTTATATGTCACCGCTCAATATCGACCCGGTTTCTCCAGCACTTCCCATTTCCTACCCAACCAGCTTCACAGCCGCGCTGGCGAAGAGACAGGGATTATTCAAGACGCTTGGCTGGTGGGATGACACCTGGGCGCTTAACGACGAAAAGATGAGCGATGGCGTTTTCCTCGATGATGCGCTCGCAACGATGCGGAAACTGGGTGGCATCACAGTAGGTGAACTCAAGCAGGATGACCCGCGCCTGATGATTTCAATCTTCACAGGCACGGATAGCGTCTCCCACATGTTCTACCGGCTCATGGACCGGCGCAGCCCGAGCTACGATCCCGTGGAGGCGCAAAAATATGGCGATGCGATCCTGCGCGCCTACGAACAGATGGACCAGATCGTAGGAGAAGTGGAACAGGCAATGGAACCGGGAGCCACGCTGCTGATTGTTTCAGACCATGGCTTCCACGGATTTTGGCGCGGTTTCAACACCAACACATGGCTGGTGAAAAACGGTTTCATGACACTGCGCGATCCCAGCCTTCAGCGGAAGTCTTATTCACTGAGTGATTTGTTCGGCAAGGGCAGCTTTTTCCCGAACGTTGACTGGAGCAGGACTCAGGCTTATTCCCTCGGCCTCGGGCAAATCTATCTGAATCTTCGCGGCCGCGAGGGGCAGGGCATCGTCACTCCAGGCCCTGAAGCCGCACATCTGCTTCAGCAGATTCGAACAAAGCTCCTCGCTTATCGCGATCCGCAAACCCGCCAGCCCGTGCTGCAGGCGGTTTATCTCGGAAGCCAGATTGATCGTGGCGCGTATCTTCGGGACGCTCCAGATCTTCAGCTCGCCTTTCAGCCGGGCTATCGCACGTCCTGGCAAACCTCGCTCGGCGCCATACCACCGGGCATCGTTATCCTCAACCATCGCAAGTGGAGCGGTGATCACTGTTCGTCAGACCCCAGCAACACGCAAGGGATTTTCCTTTCGAGCCGCCGCATGACGAGTGCTGATCCCAGCATCGTGGATATCGCGCCGACCGTGCTCCGGATGTTCAACGTGAAATCGCCCCAGCCGCTCGACGGCAAACCGTTACAATTCGTCGGCGAAAACTCCGCTCGCCGCTAACCTGGAAACCCGGCTCTCAATTCTTCAACAATCTGCCGGGCCACTTGCAGCGCTCCCGCGGTATCACCGGGGGGAAGAGAAATGGCCGCAACCTTGGCGTGTCCGCCGCCCCCGTAACGCTCGCAAATAGTGGCGAGGTTCGCCGGCTTGGCGGGCGATTTCCAAGGGCTGCTGCCCACGGCGATTTTAAGGCGTCCCGGAGAGCGGCTCAGTGAAACCGAATAGACAGCTTCCGGAAAAAGGTAATAGGGAATGAATTTGTTAAAACCCTCCCGGTTCTGGTCAGTAACATCGAAAAACAGCACTCTGTTTTTCAAATCGGCCCGGGCGCCGATCAGCTCCGTCCACTTAAGATGCTGGCTGTACAGGCGCTCAAACTCCTCGCGAATCCGCGGCAGAGATGCAATCTCCGTGAGCGGACGCGACGCGAGCTCCGGAATGAGACCCGGACCGAAATTCGGGTCAGCCGCTCCTTCGATCACCAGCGTGATCTGCGCCGCGGGGCCCTTCATTTCTACCGCTGTTTTAGCATCAGGGTATCGGGCGCCGTCGATGATGTCCGCCCAGTAAATCAGGTCATCCAGATCCTGAGGATTAAAGTCAAATTTCGTCTTGGTGATGTGCGCTATCAGCTTCGTGCACGAAAGGAAAGAGGGGTCGTAGAACTTCCGGCCGCTGGCGTCGCGGAGAAAATGCGCGGCGTCAGCGTCACTGAGGAAGGCGCTTTGATGATGATCGAACCACCAGTTCAGCCGGTCCGAGCTTGAATACTTGAAATCGACGATGGCGTTTTCGTCTCCGGCAAACATGGCCTCGTCAAAGAGCTGTCCGGCCCGGTGCACCATGCCCCGATAGCTGATTTCAGCAGCGGAATCGACGCAGGCGCCATAGAAGCGCGTAAAAAATGCGGCAGAACAAGCTCCGTCAAAACATTTATCGTGAAAACAGACAAGGACCTTTTTGGAGGTTGCCATGGTTCGCGCGCGCACCGGTCACCAGAATCTTAATAAGAATATGGAAAAGTTTGTAAGATGCACTCTGAAAAGTTAAATGTCAAGGCAAAATGCCAGTCCTCGCGCAAAACCGCCAAGACGCAAAGGAATCCCTTTATTTCCTCTGCAAAACTATGCAGCTTACACCTTTGCGCGATGGTCTTCCGCTTTTTCACCCAAAAACGGATTCTGTCGAGGCTCTTTTTCAGCAATCCGGTTAGAAATGCCCGATGTAATCCATGCGGCCGCCGTCTACGGTTAAAATCTGGGCGGTGACAAACCCTGAAGCGGGCGAGACGAGAAAGGCTACGGCGTTCGCGATATCCTCCGGTTGGCCGGCGCGGCGCACCATGGCCTTAGCGGAAACAGATTCGACAATGGTCCGGAGCTTCTCTTCGCCGGCGCGCCGGGTCATATCCGTAACGATGAAACCTGGAGCAATGGCGTTTACGGTGATGCCGGCCGGCCCAAGCTCCATGGCGAAGCGCCGCGTCAAGAGCGCGACGGCAGCCTTGGTCGCAGCGTAGAAAGTCGTGCCGGCCATCGCAGTCCCCGTTCCGGCGACTGAGGCAAGGTTCACGATGCGGCCAAAGCGGCGCTGCTTCATCCTCTCGACTACCGCACGCGTAACGTTCACCAAACCATCCACATTGGTGCGCCGCATACGCTCCATCTGGCTGTAATCGAAGTCCGCGAGATCACCGTTAACCATGATCCCGGCATTGTTAACAAGCACATCGGCGCCGCCGAATTGTTCTACCATGGCGCGGACCTGGCCATCATCCGCAATGTCGGCCTGCAGCGCCATGGCCGCGCCGCCTCCCGACTCGATTTCCGCTACCACTGATTCCGCCTGCTGCGCCTGTGTAAAGTAGTTAATCCCAACCCTGGCGCCTTCGCGCGCAAGACGAAGCGCAATCGCGCGGCCCAGACCCCGTGAGCCGCCTGTGACCAACGCGTTTTTTCCTTCGAGTAACATGCTCGTTGTTTTTATCACACCCTCCGAACCTTGAGCAAGAACGCTAAACGCAGAGATGGACTTGTCCTCAGACACAGCAAAGAGTAGCAGAGTTTCGTGTTTCAGAAACTCCGCAAAACCGCAGCGTTTGAGATGCTCAAATTCTGCACCGCCAACTCCGTGTTCTCAGTGATCTCTGTGATGAGTCCTTTTCATCACGAAGGACGCAGAGAGCGCACGGGAATTTATTACTAGCAGGTTGCTGAAAAAGGGTTGGGGCGTGTCATTCTGAACCCCCTTCGCAAGGAATCCGCTCGCTGCCTTCCTGCGCCCCGGCGCGCCGCGGCGCTGCCACGGAATCCTCAATCCGAATCCGTAATAGGACTTGTACCTTCGACCTGTCCTCTATTGATTCCAAAGCACTTTTTCGCTTTGCCCGCCCCTTCACCCCTGGAAGCCGGTCAGCGCGCCAGACCGAGGCCTTCAGCCTCTTTCCGGTGAAACAGGGTTTGCGAAAGATGAGAGCCATGGTTTCAGCGCATCTTGATTCGGAATTCATCCAGCATAACAACTCCAGACGAGACGAAGGAGACCCATGAGACCCATGAGACAAGAAATTTCAGGGGCAGAGGATGGCATTCTGAGCTCTTCGCTTGTCTCCTGAGCGTCACATGGGCCTTCGGCCCACCCATGTTGAAGAAAGTCGCAATGGCCTGCCACCCCCGCACAAGCGGGGGTCCAGGCCATTGGATTCCCGCTTTCGCGGGAATGACCAAGGGGTGATTTTCGACAGAGCGGAGCGAAGGATCTCCGCATTTCGCTCAGGTAAACTCCGCGAAGAATCTAAGTCCTTCCCTTTCGATACGACAAGCAGATGCTTCGCTCCGCGCAGCATGACAAAATGGACTTTTTCAGCAACCTGCTCGGGTAAGGATTTGCGAACCGGCAGGACAGAAGCTATGAGAACACCTCGCTTCGAGCTGTAACCTTTTCGATGCGCTCGAGGACAGGCGAAAACCCAAGTCCAGGGCTCTGCGGGACGCGGATTGTGCCTCGCTCGCTGACCGTAACTTCCGGCTCGATGATGTCTTGCTTCCAGTAACGCCGGCTGGCGGAAACATCTCCCGGCAGCGTGAAGCCTGGCAGGCTGGACAATGCTATATTATGCGCGCGCCCGATTCCGGACTCGAGCATTCCGCCACACCACACGGCGACCTTGCGGGAGCGGCAGAGGTCGTGAATCCGGCGCGCGGAGGTATAACCGCCCACGCGGCCCAGCTTGATATTGATGATCTTGCAGGCGCCGGTTTCAATCGCTTTCCTTGCGTCATCAGCGCTGTGGATGGATTCATCCAGGCACACGGGCGTAGCCAGCTCCCGCTGCAGAGACGCATGATCTAGGATGTCGTCCCAGCCCAGTGGCTGCTCCACCATCATCAATTGAAAGCGGTCCAGCAATTTGAGGCGCGGCATGTCTTCGAGGGAATAGGCAGAGTTCGCATCTGCCATCAGACGGATGCGAGGAAACCGGGAGCGGACACACTCCAGAACCTCAATGTCCCATCCTGGCTTGATCTTCACTTTAATGCGTTGATATCCCGCCGCAAGCTCCTTCTCGATTTTTTTCAACAGCTCGGGGACACTGCTCTGAATCCCGATGGAGACGCCGCAAGGAATTTCTTCGAGAGAGCCTCCGGCGAGCCGGGCTAGTGACATGCCTTTCTCTTGCGCTTCTATATCCCACAGCGCGTTCTCGAGGCCTGCTTTTGCCATATTGTGGCCGCGAACGGGCTTGAAACGCGCGGCGAGTTCAGAAGGAGAACTCCAAGGCCGCTCAAGCGCCCATGGGATAAGGAAATCGCGGAGGATATGCCAGGCAGTTTCAGGGGTCTCATAGCTGTAAAACGGCTCCTCACCGCAAGTGACCTCGCCCCAGCCGGTGACTCCATCGGCAAACACTCGCACCAGCACAATTCGCCGCTCCGTCGTGCGGCCGAAACTGGTCTCAAAGGCGCTGACCAGCGGCATTCTAAGCTCTCGCAACTCAATGCGTTCGATCTTCATTAAACAACTCTCACGGCAGCTCAGCCGGCTCGACGGTCTCTATCTAACAGATAAGCGCAGTTTGAGCCTTCAATGAGAAAGCCGGTGATGATGAGGCCCCGGCGCAAGTGAAGCTGCAACTCCTTGCGGATCACTCTCTGCAAGGTTTCCGCTTCATCCGGCCGCTCAGCGGCTATGGCCTCAAAGTCCAAGGGAATGGGAAGCATCGCCGCCGGCCGCCTCGCTTGGCGCCGCGGAGACAGACGCTTTGCCGCGCGGCGCACTCGCGCTGATCTGAGGTCCCATTCGCAAATCAGACGATCGCTGGGCATCCGCTGCTGCAGGCGGCTTTTGACCGCGCCATAGTAATCAGGGATGTATTGCCGGACGACAACGCCGAGCTTTTCCAAGTTGAAAAGAGCATTTTTCGCGCGCATCGGATCGAAAGTCCATTCGATGCGCTCGATGCCGGCCCGCAAGGCGCGCCGCCGCTGCTCCCACTTCAGAGCCTTGCCCACGCCTCGATCCTGATATTCGGGCAGTACGCCGAGGGCAAGCGAATGATAATAGCGCTTCTCACCGCGCCAGGCCGGCATGCTCGCTGTAAAACCGATCAGCTTGCCGGGGGGGGCAAATGCGCCGAGAACGAGACCTCCCACCCGGTTGAGATTCACGAAGAGGCGAAGGGGGTAGAGTTCTCCTTCGGCGTAACCCCAAATCGTTCTTTGCAAGTCAACGCAGCCGGCGCACTCTCGCAAACTGCGGCAGGAGCGGATAGAAAAGCTCGGCCGTGTTCTACGTGCGAAAGACCGCATGATTCCACTCCTGCTCCTCAGCAGCACAGAATGTCCATTTGCCTGGCGACCCACCGTGGGCATAAAGACAGCTAGTTTAGCTCTTCGCAGCTTCTTTACAAAGCGAGTGGCTTACAGTTTGACGCGCGTTCTTGAAGCAGTTGATAAATTTGCCGCTATAATAATGCGGCGCCCCGAGTTTTTGGACGCGAAACACTACGAGGCGCATACGCCAGCATCCGGTTACGCGACGCCAGGTCATCCATGCAAGGAGTTCACATGCCCGAAAATTCCCGGAGCGCAACGAAATTCTCCGTGCTCATTCTAGCCGCCGGCAAAGCTACACGCTTCAAATCTGAGCACACCAAGGTGCTGCATCGCCTGGCGGGGCGCTTGCT
>JBOGJZ010000091.1:0-8783 GCA_050745645.1 Terriglobia bacterium
GTGAACGCCACATCGAAAGACCGGGAGGAAAAACGTGAGGTCACACCCGCGTTGAGCAATCCGCCCCCTTGGGGATCAATGTCAGTCCTGAACTCTGCATCGAATCGGGAACTGGGCGAGAACTCAAGCACTGAATCGAGTGGCGATAGGCGCCGGCCCAACGGAAACGTGAAACCTGTCAGGGAAAGCGCCGGCTCGATAGCCACACGGCTTCCCGGCGTCACGGCACCCCCGAAAGTGGGATCGAAAAAGTACTTCTGGGTCAACGTCCAGGATATCAGGTCGCGCGCTTGCGGATGGTTCCCTTGGGCATCCGTCGTGTTTTTGTGCTCAAGAATTGTATTCGTGAGGGAGAATTCCATTTCATCATCTTCCGTCAGAATGTCCGTTGTATCGAACCGCACCACGTCCAGAATGTTTTGCGGATCGCTCGCTCGCACCAAATGATACTGGATATCCGGTTCGATAACATGCTTGAACCGGCGGCCCCAAAACGGGTGAGCGAACACTTTCTCGAGCGGCGGAGGGCGGAGGTCCACGGAGAATTCTCCCAGTAAGCGGTTCACAGGGCTATGGTCCGGTTTCAAGCTGGTTCCATAATAGGTGTTGCGGAATCCAACCGTTGGCGTCAGATGGAAACCCCAGAACGGGCGCGAGCGCAGCGTCAGGCGCGGGTAGATGTCCACACGGCCAGTTGCCGTCGGAGTTTGAAAGTCGGGCTCAGATCTGCCGACTCCATCCACGGACGTATCGAAGGCAAAATAAAACGGCGAATTGCTTACCTGTTTATCCACGCTGGAAAATGAGATGCTTGGCAAATGATTAATGATGATGGATTGCTCATTCACCGGCGCAGAGGAGAGAAAATCCTGGTAACGGGAAGCATAGAAATTGATGCTGTAAGGGCCGAAGTTTTTGGAGGCGAATCCCATCTGCCGCGCCTCGGAGAAGACTGCGGCGTTAAAGTTATCGGACCACGTGCTGCGAAACGCGAGCGAGTTCACGTATCCAACATCGACCACGCCACGGAAACCATCCCCTAAATCATCGGATTGGCCGGTAACGTCAAAGCTGGCGCCCGGCGCGCGGAGGGAACGTAAATCTCCGCTCGCGCGATCGTTGATCCCGAAGAAGTCCGCGGTGATGCTGCTCGTAGCGCTTGGCCGGGCGCGGACCCGCGCGGATAAGCCGACACCACGGCGGCTGAAATCTTGAAGGCCAACCATTAAATCGGCGCTCGGGTTGATCGCCCAGAAAAATCCATCGCCCAGAACAAACCCCTTTTGCGTGCTCTCGCCAACTTGCGGCAACAGCAATCCACTTTGCCGCGGCTTCTGAGAGGCGGAAACGCGGAACAACGGAAAATAAAGAATGGGGACTCCCAGGAACCGGAAAACAGCGTCATGGCCGGTCAGAGTCTTCCCAATCTCAAGCTTTGCCCTCCCCAGCGAGAACGCCAGGCCTTGACTGGCTTTCTCGCATGAGCTGGCCTGCACCCGCTCGATGGCATAAGTATCCTGGTCCACCCGCTCGATCCGCTCGGCGCGCAGAAAGAGCGCGGTAGCAGGCTTTGCGCCAGCCTGTGTAGCAGGAGCGGCGTTCCGCATATAACCGTGGACATGAGAGAACCAGCCGCTGTCGTTATTGATATTGTAGTTCGCCGCCTCAGCCTCCAGGTGCCCCTTGGGATCATCAAACACCACGTTCCCGCGCGCCTGGATTTCTCCAGTGGCTTCGTCGTAAGTGATCTCGGCAGCGGAGATTTTCATTTCACGGTAGGTCATCAACACATGCCCGCGCAACTCATAAAGATTTCCGGTTTTCTTTTGCGAGTCAGCGTGAATCGTCAGCGTAGTCTGAGGATTGCGAAACTCTGAAGGAATCATACAAGGCTCCTGGGCCAGAAGCCCGGAGCACATGCCAACGCTCAGCATAAGCGCCAGGAACCTGAAAGCCCGCGCTTCGCCGCACCTCAAAAGTCTAAGAAAGGCCGTCGATTCAATGGACATGCTTCAAACCGCCATTTTACCCGAAGCATCTTTGCTTTGACCAAGCCGTTTGTTATCATCCTCTTGGCCGCGTGCACAAAGCGGATGAGCCGCCTCGCGCCGGCCACGAGCGCCAGAGGAGATTTCCAGAATCCGTGTGACGACTGACATCTTTAGTGAGCAGGCTTGAGGCATCTATATCCGGAAGCACGTCAAACATCCCGAACCCGCCGCGGATGTACGTTTTGCCATTGTGGAAGAGGCGCCACACAAAACCGGCTCTCGGCTCAAAGTCGCGCAGTGTGAAATTTGAGAGCAGTGGGCTTCCGGCTTAAGAGGGCATGGATATCTTCTGTGGGCGTGTCGCCTTCATTCTGCGAGCTGAAGGCTCAGGACAACATCGCGCTTACACCTCCGTGGCCCGGTCTTACTCATCACTCACCACGCGCCGCTCAGCGGGGGCGCACTAGCGGGGGTAGCACGCTTTTGGATAGAGCAGATGAAGCACGATGAAGAGATTGACTATCACGATGAAGGCGAACAGGCTGCCCTCCGGACCCACTGAGCCGCCCGTCAACCACTTTGCGCCGTGCAAGCGGGAATTCAGGAGGCGCCCATGTGCAACGATACCGCTATCCGGCACCGAGTATACAAAGGACTCGCAGTAATCCCACACAGCATGAAGGCCAACAGCAAACCAAAGGCTTCCAGTTCTCCGCACGCTGAAACAGAAAAATAAGCCGATAAGTCCCGCTGCAAGCCCCCCGGTCCAGTCCTCTCCCGGATTGTGCAGGTGAACAGCGCCGAACGCTGCTGAAAGCAAAATGGCAGCCGGCCAAAAGCCGACGCCAGTTGTCAGCGTGTAAAGCGCATAACCACGAAAGAAAAACTCCTCGAAGAGCCCAACAACAAGAAACGCCAACGCCCACGCCGCTGAGTAGTGCAAAAGAGCTTTCCAGCTATGGAGCGCCAGCCAGCCAAAATTGAATCCCCGGTAAAGCCGGATGAGAAGAAGAAGCAGCGTGAGGGCCGCCCACCCCCACAAAGCGCCGAACCAGAACTCAGCCCTAAATGCAGCGCGCCAAGGCAGGCCGTAATCGGTGAATGAGCGGTGTTCGAGCGCCGCCATCACGCCCGCCGCCACGAGCGCGGCCACGAGCGGCACGCCTTCGCCTATAGCGAGGGTAAGCGGGAAGAATCCATGCCTGGTAGCATGGATGAAGCCACGCCCAAAAGCCGCCGCGAGCGTGGAAACCACGACGACGACAGCAAGAAAAATCAGCAGGCGCCATCCAGCCCGGAGTTCCGTGGGGTTCCAGAAAACGCGGGAAAGCATGCTCTCTTTGCCCGGTTTGAAAGATGGGGGCCCTGGGGCAGGGGTTCGTGTGCCGGCTTGAGACGCTGAATCGCCTTGCCCAGTCGCATCCACGAGGTATCTCTCTGTTCTGAAGGGCGCAGAAAATCATAACGCAACCGCGCGGTATCTGCCGGAAGGCAGGATCAGTTTTCCCGGCCGGCAGCGCGAGGGATCAATTCGGTTCCACTGTGAGCTGGCTTTTTAGCCTTTGGCCCTTGCGGGACCTGAGTCGAGATAATGCCTGCGCGCGATTCAGCGCGTCCGTTCAACTCAATGCCTCGCAAAATCGCGCGGACACCCATCAGCAGTGCAAAGGCTCCCGCCGCCATGCTCAACGCCACAATCAAAACGGCCAGCCGGAGAGTACGCTTCGAAGGTTTATTCTGTTGCACCGGGCCGTCAGGGCCAGCGAGGGCGGTTGCCATCGTCTTCTTCCTCATGCAAGCTGAGCCGGTATTGTTCGAAATCGGGCCTCGCTGCTCTCACTGAGAAGCAGCGGAAGCCGGCCGTGGCTCTGCGGCAGCTGAGGGTTTTTCTGCCTGCTTTTCAACCGGTATGATCAGCCAGGCGATCAGGTAGCCGATCAGTCCCCAACCGGCAAGCAACGCCAGCATCACCCAGGCCAGGCGAACCAGGGTGGCATCGAGTCCAAAGTATCTGGCGAAGCCGCCACAGACGCCGCCGATCTTTTTGTCTTCCCTGGAAAGAGTGAGTTTGCGCTTCGCCCGGAAGCCTCCGGGGACTCGCACGCCGCACTGGCAGCAATAGTTAGCTTCCCCCGCCTGCTCTTTTCCACATTGAGGGCAAAACATCGCTTACCTCCGCCCGGAAAAAGGTGCGCTTCCGTCCTATAATACGCTTTGAAGGAGAAAAAGTTCTATTCCCGCACGCAGGCGACCATGCAAGTCACGTTGTTAGGGTAAAAGAGGCTGTGCAGCAACTGCATTTACAGCGCCTTATCCGCAGTTGTCACACAGACTCAACAGCCCCGCAGTTAACGCGGGGTAGGCGCGAATGATAAAAAGCCTCAACCTCGGACATGGAGGTCTGCCCCGTCTGAGTTGGCATGGACGGAAGGAGCCTCTGAGGGTGTTTGCCCCGGGCACGTCGTTGCGGCGCAGGGTCGCCTACAGCCTCGCGATTGTCCGCCTGATTCTCGTCCCGGTCATTTTACTGGCAGTCTTTTATCTGTTCGAGATGAGCCGCATCGTGGACCGCATCGTCCGGGTTGATGCCCAGGTGGCGACGCTGGCTGAAAGCGTTTCCATTCAGATGCTCAACGCCAGGCGCATGGAGCTGAATTATTTCCTGTTCCACGATCCACACGACTTACAGAGCAGCCACCAGGCGCTTGACCAGATGCAGAAGACGCTCGCCCGCTGCAAGCAGCTTCAACCCGCGGACGCCCCCGCCATTAGACAAATCCAGCAGCACATCAACATCTACCGGCAGCAGTTTAACGATGCCGTCAGCCACATGAGCTCCCGGCACCAAACCGCCAACCAGCACTTTCAGGATTTGGTCCGCGCTTACGAGCAAAATCTGGACGTTTTGCTTAAACGATCTCAGCGGGTAAGCCGGGCGCATCTGCTCGACGCCTTGCGTAGTCAGAATGGTTTATTTGACAATCAGGTAGCCGCACTCGCAGCCGAGGATCCGGTGCTACGCAAGGCGACGCAGGCGCTTCAGGTCTCGAGCAAACAGATTCTTAATCTCTCCTCAGATCTCGAAAGCTCGAGCTGGAACCGCGTACGGCAAGACCATGATGACGCCGGACACCTGATGTGGCAGGCTGAATGGGTGCTCTCGATTGTTTCGGCGCTCGTGGTGATTCTCAGCATATTGGTCAGCATTATTCTGCCGCGCCAGATCATCAGGCCGCTGATGGATTTGAAAGAAGCTATGGATCACGCCGCGGCGGGCAACTACGAAATCGAGTTTGACGTTCAGGGGAAGGGCGAAGTAGCTCAGCTCGCCACCAGCGTCAGAAAACTCATCGCGCACGTGAGTGAAAAGAAGGAAGAGTCCGGCGTGAATCGTTCCGGCTGAGCTTCCCAGGAGAATCCTATGTTGAGCGCGCGTGTGTTACAGGAGTTGCGCTCAGTTGTTGGTGAGCGGAGCGTCATCTCCTCAGCAGAAGATCTCCACACCTATGAGTGTGACGGGCTTACGAATTTCCGTGTGATGCCACGCGCGGTCGTGCTCCCCGACTCCGCCCCGCAAGTGCAGGCGGTTGTGCGGATATGCCATCGCGAACGGATTCCATTTGTTGCGCGCGGTTCGGGGACCGGGCTTAGCGGGGGGGCGCTGCCGGTAGCAAACGGAATCGTCATCAGCCTGGCGCGCATGAATCACATTCTCGAAGTCGACCTGCCTAATGAGCGAGTCGTCGTAGAGCCGGGCGTCATCAATCTCCACGTGACGGGCCGGATTCTGCCGCAGGATTATTTCTACGGGCCGGATCCCTCGTCGCAGTCAGTCTGCAGCATCGGTGGAAATGTGGCGGAAAACGCGGGCGGCGCGCACTGCTTGAAGTATGGATTTACAACCACTCACGTGCTGGGCTTGGAAGTCGTGCTGCCTGACGCAACTCTGATACACCTTGGCGGGAAAGCATTGGACGCGCCGGGTTACGATCTCGCCGGCGTTTTTGTGGGTTCCGAGGGGACGCTTGGAATCTCAACCAAAGTAACCCTCAGGATCCTCAAAAAGCCGCAGTGCATTCGCACGCTGCTCGCGGCTTTTCCATCGACCAGTGAAGCGGGTGCCGCGGTTAGCGCTATTATCGCCGCCGGGATGCTGCCTGCGGCCATCGAGATGATGGATAACCTGGCCATTCAGGCGGCCGAAGCAGCCGTTCACGCGAACTATCCCGCTTGTGGAGGCCTGCTGCTGCTCGAACTGGATGGACCGGAGGCAGAGGTGGAAGCGCTCATGGCGCACACGAATGAAATCTGCCGGGAGAACGGCGCCTGGGAAATTCGTGTCGCGCAATCTGAGGCGGAACGCGCCGTGATGTGGAAAGGCCGCAAGGCGGCCTTTGCGGCTGCCGGAAGGCTCGCGCCGAATTATATCGTGCAGGACGGCGTGATTCCGCGAACCGCGATGCCGGAGGTCATGAGCGAGATAGAACGGCTCAGCGCCGAGGCTGGAATACGGGTGGCCAACGTATTTCACGCGGGCGATGGAAACTTGCACCCCTTGGTGCTCTACGATCAGCGCGTTCCTGGGGAACAGAAGGCGGCCGAGTCGTTGTCCACCAGAATTCTGGAGCTGTGCATCGAGAAGGGCGGCTCGATCACCGGAGAACACGGCGTAGGAGAAGAAAAAAAGATGATGATGGGAAAGATGTTCAGTGTGCCGGACCTCGAGGTGATGCAGCGCGTCAGCTGCGCGTTCGACCCGCTGCAGCTTTCGAATCCCACCAAAGTGTTTCCAACTCCCCGGCTTTGCGGCGACCAGCCAGGCGAATACGCGCCTCATCCATTGGAAACCGCAGGAATTGCGGAGCGTTTCTAAGCATGATTGCGAATCCCATTTCCGGAACGGAGATGATTGGCCGCACTTCCGAAGAGGCATTACGCGCTATTGTGGGCATCGCGAATGTCCGGCCGGGAGAGGCCGGTGACGCCGTCCAAGGTGTGCCGGCGCCCCTGATTATTGAGCCTGCAAGCGGGCAGGAGCTCGCCGCTGTGCTCCGGTACGCGAACCAGGCGGGACTTTGCGTTGCTCCCCGTGGCGGAGGCACGAAATTAGGGTGGGGAAATCCGCCATCGCGGCTGGACTTAATCCTGTCAACAGCGCGACTCAACCACGTCGTGGAGCACGCATGGGCCGACTTAACCGTGACCGTGGAAGCGGGCTGCACGCTTCACAGCCTGCAGGAAAAATTGGCTCAGCATGGCCAGCGGCTGGCGCTCGATGCGCTGTGGCCGGAGCAGGCAACCGTGGGCGGCGCGCTCTCGACAAACGATAGCGGCACCCTGCGCTTACGCTTTGGGGGGCTGCGAGATCTGATCATTGGAATAACCCTGGCGCTTCCGGACGGAACGCTGGCAACCAGCGGCGGAAAAGTGGTGAAGAACGTGGCGGGCTACGACCTGCCAAAGCTGGCAACCGGCGCGCTGGGGACACTGGGCGTTATCACTCGCGCGATTTTCCGCCTGCATCCCCTGCCGCAAAATACCCGGACTCTTTCCATTGCCGCAAAGAGCCTTCCGGAGATGCAGCGCTTTGTGGCCAGCGTGCGGGACTCGCAACTCGCGCCTACCGCGCTTCAGATGCGTTTCCGGGAAAGCAGGCCTCCGCAAGCCGACATTCTCTTTGAAGGGACGTTGGCCGGGTTGGCAGCACAAGAAGTCTGCCTGAAAAAACTGGCGGAGCCGAATCTTGTGTCCGACGCCGGAGCTGACGTGTGGATGGCGCGGGAACAAATCTGGACATCTCCGGCGGCCGGAGCGATTGCGAAGATCAGCGTATTGCCGGCCGGAATCGCAAAGGCGGTTGAAGAAGTGCAGCGCATCACGCCGGCTCGGACTGTGCAGTGGAGCGCGGTGGTGCAGGCGACAGGCATCGGCTCGCTCCGGCTTGACGGCGCGGCGGAGGACGTGTGTGTTTCGCTCGGCAAGTTGCGTGCCAGCCTGGAGCGCGATGGAGGCTCTCTATCGGTACTGCGCCACCCTTCCGGCGCGGCTCCCATTGAGGCCTGGGGCAACCCTGGCGATGCGCTGGCTTTGATGTCCGTCTTGAAGAAACAATTCGACCCGATGGGAACGCTGAACCGCGGCCGGTTCGTGGGGGCAATTTGACGAGCACAAATCTATCACCGGCGGCGTCCGTGGAGCCAGTGGATACAACCGGCGTGAGTGGCCGCGCAAGCGCGTTCGATGAGCGCCACCCGCCTTCGACAGAAATCATCGACAAGTGCGTGCACTGCGGCTTCTGCTTGCAGGTCTGCCCCACCTATCTTCTGTGGGGCGAAGAGATGGACTCGCCCCGGGGCAGAATTCACCTGATCAGGACAGCCACTGAAGGCATAACGCCAGTCACTCCACGCTGGGTTTCGCACTTCGATAGCTGCCTGGGCTGCATGGCATGCATGACAGCCTGTCCTTCGGGTGTGGATTACGGCAAGCTGATTGAGGCGACTCGCGCCCAGATTGAGCGGTTGCACCAGCGTTCTTTCCTCGAAAGACTGCACCGCCGGTTTATTTTTAGCGTGTTTACAAACCCGCGGCGGTTGCGAGTGCTACGCTGGCCTCTGCTGATGTATCAACAATCAGGACTCCGGGAGTTGCTGCGAAGAGCGGGTGTGCTGAATCTGTTGCCGCAGCAGTTGCGGGCAATGGAAGAGCTGATGCCTAAGCTGACGAAGAGCGAGGCCGTGGCGGAGGTAACGCCTGCGCGCGGAGCGCCGCGGCGGCGTGTAGGGTTGCTGC
>JBOGJZ010000092.1:0-2373 GCA_050745645.1 Terriglobia bacterium
ACATGCCTGAGGAGCATCCGCCAGGTTGCAGGAAGACCCCGGATTGTTATGCTGAGCCGATTCGCGCCTATTCGAATCGCTCTGAGCCGGTTCGATCCTATCGTTGCCATCGAACGTGCTTTTTTGCTAAGGCGCTGGCCGGCGTTCAAAGGGTTCAGGTTTCCGAGTTGCGCAGCAACTCGCGCGCGATCACGAGATGCTGGATTTCGCTGGTACCCTCGCCAATCGTGCACAACTTGACGTCACGGTAGAATTTCTCAACAGGATAATCCTTGATGAAGCCGTAGCCGCCGTGGATCTGCACCGCCTCATTAGCCACGCTCACCGCCATCTCGCCCGCCAGCAGCTTCGCCATGGCGCTCTCCCGGGTTAACCGCAAGCCTTGATCAGCAAGCGCCGCAGCTCGAAGAGTAAGCAGCCGCGCCGCCTCGATCTTGGTGGCCATTTCCGCAAGTTTCCACTGAATAGCCTCGAATTCAGCAATGCGCTTTCCGAATTGCTGCCGCTGTTTCGCGTAGGCCAGGCTTGCCTCAAACGCCCCTTGAGCTATACCTACAGCGAGCGCAGCGATCGAGATGCGTCCTTTATCGAGCACCTTCAGGCTGTCAATAAAACCCTCGCCCGGCTTACCCAAGCAATTTTCTTCGGGGATGCGGCAGTCTTCAAAGATGACCTCCGCGGTATCGCTTGCCCGCATCCCCATCTTATTTTCTTTTTTTCCGGAGCGGAACCCAGGCGTCCCGCGTTCGATGATGAAGGCGGAAATACCGTGCTTGTGCGCTGTCTTGTCCGTCACCGCCATGGCAACGCAAACGTCGGCGTAACTGCCGTTTGACGTGAAGGTCTTCGAGCCGTTCAGCACCCAGGTGGTTCCTTCAAGCCGCGCTGTGGTGCGCGTTCCGCCGGCGTCGCTTCCCGCTTGAGGTTCCGTCAGGCTCCAGCAGCCAAGCTTTTCGCCTCGGGCCAGCGGAACCAGATACTTCCGCTTCTGGCCTTCAGTCCCGGCTATCTCGATATGTCCTGCGCACAGCGAGTTATGCGCCGCCACGATGATAGCCGCCGAGCCATCGACGCGCGCCAGCTCTTCTACGATCGTGACATATTCCACGTGCCCGAGCCCCGCGCCGCCATATTCGACTGGAACGGTTACTCCCATCAATCCCAACTGCGCCAATTGAGGAATGATCTCCTGCGGAAAGTGCTGGGATTCGTCCCATTCAGAAACGTGGGGGCGAATCTCGCGCTCTGCGAATTCCCGAACTGACCGCTTGATTTCGTGTTGCTCAGCGGATAGTTCGAAGTCCAATCCTCACCTCGGTCGCCTCCGTTACGGTTCAGGAGGTCAAACCCCGCTTATAGCATACCAGCATGATCACAGCGGTTCGAGGGAATGGCGAAGCGGGGTGAAATCTGCAATATCTGTAGCGTCGAGCTGTGCTTGACGAAACCGGTGATCCCCGGCCTGCGCCTGGGCAGGCTCCGATTGTCGCATCAGCCGCATTTTCACACGGTCCCTGGCCTCTCCCGAACGTCGAGCGGCGGGTCTTTTCATCTGAGGCCGGCCGGGACGATATGTTAGGATGATTCAGCCGTGACTAGCCAGGCCGCAGGCCGAAGGCGCACATTAACGATTCTCCTGGCGATTGCTTCTACAAGTTCATGTCTTTTCGCCCTGCCGCTGCGAAAGCATGGACCCAGCTTTGCGCGGGTTGAGATTAACGCAGAACGGCCAGGTTGCGCGGTAGACATTGATGGAACCTCGGCCGGAAAGACCAGCCCACAAGGCGATCTCCTTGTAGGCAACACTTCCCCGTCCGCGCATTATATCCACCTTGACTGCCCCAACCAGCCTGAAAAAACCTGGTTTATCTCTCCTCAGCCGGGTGCACTCGTGCAGCTTAAAGCGCAAGCGCCTGGTTCCGTAAATCCCTCGAATAATACGGAGTCCTCTCTCGATGCTGCTGAACGGAATTTGGAGGTCAGGGCGCTTTTCCGGGAGGAGGCGAACTTTCGGTCCAACGGCCAATTTCCCGAGGCTATCGATGCTCTACGGCGCGCTATAAAGATCGATCCGGAAAATCCCAACCTTCACTACGAGCTTGGCGCCACGCTTCTGATGATACGCGATTGGGAGGATGCTCGCGTAGAACTGCTGGAGGCCATCCGTCACGACCCGAACAGCGCCGATCTGCACAATGGTCTGGGCTACGCGCTTGAAAAGCTCGGAGAAATTCGCCCTGCACTCCATCAATTCCGGCTTGCAAGACGGCTAGACCCGACCGATACCTCATACCGGGATCAGTACTTCGAAGCTCTTGGCCTGCTGGCTGCTCAGCAGGCAGCTAAGAAGAAAAAATAGGCGTCATTCCTGCG
>JBOGJZ010000093.1:0-5415 GCA_050745645.1 Terriglobia bacterium
ACGCCGACCGCTCGCGCCCTGAACTGGTGACGGGCATTCTCGAAGGACTTGAATGGCTGGGTCTCGCCTGGGACGAAGGGCCTATTTTTCAGTCGCAACGCCTGGAGCGCTATCGCGCCGCCGCCGCGCAGATCGAGGGTGGCGGTTGGGCGTACCCTTGTTTTTGCAGCGCCGAAGAGCTGCAACAGAAGCGCGAGCGCGCCTCTGTTGAGCGCCGGAAATGCGATGACCCCTGCCGCAGCATCGGGGAGGATGAGCGTCGCCATCTGCACGCAGAGGGCCGGCCCAGCGCCCTCCGGTTCCGCGTGCCTGAAGACGGATCAACCCGCTTTGAAGATCGTGTTTTTGGCAAGATCGAGCTGGCGAATAGCGAGATCGAGGATTTCGTGCTGCTTCGCTCGGACGGCAACCCCACCTATCATCTGAGCGTCGTGGTGGATGATGCAGACATGAAGATCACCCACGTCATTCGTGGAGCAGACCACATTGCGAACACCCCGAAGCAGATCATGGTGTACAGGGCGCTTGGCGCGTCACCGCCTGTGTTTGCACACCTCCCGCTCATTCTCGGGCCGGACCGCCAACGGCTCTCGAAGCGCCACGGCGCAACTGCGGTCGGCGCCTATCGAGAGCAGGGAATCCTGCCCGAGTCGCTGGCAAATTTTCTGGCTCTTCTCGGCTGGACCCCGCCCGGGCAGAAAGAGATACTGGCACTGAATGAGATGGCGGCTCTGTTTTCGCTGGATGCGGTCTCCAAGTCCAACGCGGTCTTTGATCCCGATAAGCTCGCCTGGATGAACAGCGAATATCTGCGCCACCTGCCTGCAACGCGCCTCTTGCCGCTCGTCGAAGCAGAACTGCGGTCTGCAGGGCTTTGGCGGCCGGAGTTCACCGGGCCCGGCCGTGAAAAGTTCGAAAAGGCTGCATTGCTCTTGCAGACGCGAGCGCGCAGCCTGAAGGATTTTTCCAGTTCGGGACGGGCGCTTTTCACCCATGATTTTGGCTATGATCCCGATGCCGTAAAGAAATTCTGGAAAGATCCTGCGCTGCCTGGCTTGTTCGAGGCGCTCGCCACAGAGCTTTCCGGGCTGGAAAACTTTGACCTTGAATCCACAGAGCGCGCCCTGAGATCCCTTGCAGAGGCGAAGGTAGTGAAGGCCGGGGTGTTAATCAACGGCTGCAGGGTGGCTTTGACCGGACAAGCCGTGGCCCCAGGGCTTTTTGAGGTGATGGTGACACTCGGGAAGAATGCAGTGGTCGAACGTCTCCGCCGCGCCGCAGAATGGATGCGTGGCTTCGCCTCAATGGGGCGCTAGTTACGGCACAAAACCGGCATCAGAAGTTCTCAAGAATATCGGTGACGAGAGATCGCGCGAAATCTTGAGAAAGCCGGTTCAGCGCGGCGGGATCTTCTTCGATGAGCGTGGAGGCCGTGGGGCTGACCTGATACTGGTCGCGGAAGACGTAGCGGGGATTGGAAAAGACTACTTTTTTGGTGTGCAGGTCCACCAACTTGACGGCCGCGACGACTTGCACCTGCAGGGTCGAGGCGCTGCCGGACTGAGGGTTGAACGTTACCACGCCTTGCCGGACCGACTCAACCGTACCTTGAAGGACGGCGTCCGCGTGGGCGGGGTCTTGGGTGACACGATATTTCGTCCGCTCAATCAACTGGCGCGTTACCGCCTCCGTCATCTGCTGCTCGATGCGAAACTGCGCCGTCTGATTTGTAAAGGCAGGAATGGCTATGGTTTTGATGTCCGGAGGTATCAGCGCGCCGCGGCCGCCCACCTGATAGCCGCAGGCCCCGATCCAGACAGCACAGAAGATACATGCAAAGGAGATAAGCCCGGCGCAGAAAGCCGGCTCCTGCGCGCGCCGCAAGCTGCGCATCGGAAAAGCTGCCGGGAGATTCATGGTCTGACCGTAAGAGGCAGGAGATTTTCTGCGATTTCAACCGCGTTCGCTGCGGCAAGGCGAAGATTGTCCGCCATGGCCCATAGCCAGAAGCCGCCCGCATGCTCTTGATCAATTACAACGGGGTCAACGAGAACCGTGGCTGAGCCCTGCACCTCCGGCGGGGAGGGAACAGCGTGAGAAGCGCGGAGCAGACGGATGCGATCCCCGGACAGCGCCTCTTCAACTTGCGCCGCTTTGACTGGAACCGCCGCCTGTACGTACAGCGAAAGCGCGAGTGAATAGAACATTGGAACCTGGATCAGGCGAATGGAGGGCACGGGGGCGCGCCCTTCCAAGATTCGCCTCAACTCGGAGCGGACCCGGGCTTCCTGGCTGGCAAACCCTGCGCGCGCCTTGCGGCCCAGCCTCGGTGCCAGATTAAAGGCCATCTGGGCATCGAAAATTTCGCGGGGCATCTGCTGAAAGCTGAGCAGATTAACCGTCTGCTTTTGGAGCTCCTCGATGGCCGCAGGCCCCAGCTCAGAGGCAGGATTGAAAATTTGCGCGATAACGCGCTCGATCTTGATGCGCCTCGCGACCGGCACGATGAGGCTGCTGAGAGCAATGGCTGCTGTGTGCGGAGAGATGAAGAAGCGCGCGCCGCTTCCGGCTGCCTCCGCCAAGGGCATGGCGGCTTGGCCGAGGAAAGGGATGCTGACCGTGGCGTTCGCTGGCTCCGGCAACCCGTGAGCCGCGTCGATCACAAAGGGAGATTTACTGGCGGGCAAATCCGCGAGCCGCTCCGTCCACAGGTCTTTTTCCCCATCTGCTTTGGGCGCCGCAGCCACAAAGATAAAATCGAACGGCCCTGCTTCCTGTTCGCCGCCGAGGACCGGCAGCGCGTTTCCTCCGGCGTCAAGGATGGCGATCTCCGGCGGCTCGTCGCGGGATTCGAGCTCTACCACATTAGACGCCGGAAAGTTGCGTTCCTTCAGGACGCTCAGGATCTCTTTGCCTAGCAGTGTTCCCGCCCCCGCCATGGCCACGCGGGTATCGCGCATCATGTGACGTGAACCTCGCGGCTGTGTACGCTCTCTGTTTTAGAAGCCGGAGGCCGAGGCCGGAACTTCCAGATGAGGCGCATGACGGGACCCGAGAGAAAGTAAACGGTCGCCAGCGTCAGAAGCACCGGCTCCGAATAAGCCCAAATAGCCCAAACGATGAGGCCCATAAGGATGATGACAAGATGGGAGCGCTTCTTGCGCAGGTCCATCACTTTAAAACTGTAGTACCGCACTTTACTGATCATCAAGTAAGCCGCCGCCGCAACGATCAGCAGCCAGACAAAGCCGTAAATCCAGTGCTCAACGGGATATTTTCCCCAGTGGACGACAGCCGCCACCATGCCTGCCGCGGCAGGAATTGGCAGGCCTACAAAATAGCGCCGGTCGGCGGTGGCGCCGCGATCGATATTGAAGCGCGCCAGCCTTACCGCTCCGCAAATAAGAAATGCGAAGCCCACCAGCCAGCCAGCTCTCTGGGTGTAAATCAGAACCAGCGGCGCACCGTAACCGGCATGGATGGCCTCAATGCCCCAGGCGTATGCTAGCAGCGCCGGAGCGATCCCGAAGGCTATGATGTCAGCGAGCGAATCGAATTCTTTTCCGAAGTTGGAAGCGGCGTTGGTCAGGCGGGCGATTCGACCGTCTAAGGCGTCAAAAACAAAAGCCCAAGCGATCTTGATCGCGGCGTCGTCGAAGAAGGCATAGCTGTTCCCCGAGTGGGAAGAGAGCGCCTGCGCCCCCTTTAGCGTGGCGAGGATGGAGAGGTAGCCGCAGACGAGCGTCCCCACCGTAAACAGGCTGGGAAGAAGATAAACCCCGCGGTTTGGGCGAGCCTCGTCCCGCAATTCAGGCTCCGGGTCCAGCAACTCCAAGAATGGTGCTTCCGGCTTTAACGCGATCTCCTACCTTCACCTTCCATTCGGCGCCGAGTCCGGCGATCAGATCGACGCGCGATCCGAACTTGATCAGGCCCACCCGCTCGCCTCGCTCCAGCCGGTCGCCCGTATGCTTCCAGAATACGATGCGGCGCGCCAAAGCACCAGCAATTTGCTTCACCCAGACTGTTCCAAACTCACCCTCAATGCTGAATACGTTCTGTTCGTTCTCCACCGAGGCTTCGCGGCGCGACGCAACGTGAAAGACTCCCGGCTTATAGCTGACCGCCCGGATCACGCCGGCAACAGGAGCGCGGTTTACGTGCACGTCCCATGGCGACATAAAGATGCTCACGCGCCGCCTGATCTCTCCCTCCACTTGCTCTTCAACAATCTGCACCACGCGCCCGTCGGCCGGCGAAACAATCACTCGGGGGTCGGATGGAACCATTCGCTCGGGATCGCGGAAAAAGTTCAGTACGAAAACCGCTATTGCCAGAAAAACAAAACCGGGGGCATACAGCCGCACAAGGAACGCGGCGGCGGCGGCAACCAGCAATGGCAGTCCATACCAGTACCCTTCTTTTACCATGTTTTTTTCGGACTGCCTGAGGAAGATCGCGGCATGGGCCGCCGGCCTTTTTCTGGCTCTTCCGCGATCCAGAGGCCCCGGGCTGCGGCGCCAGAAAAAAGCCGTCACTTTAGCGTGCGATTCGTAAATGAGACACTATTCAACCGCGCGCTAGCCTGGCCGCTAACCGGTCATCTCGTGATGAGCCAACTGTTCCATCTGGTCCTTGGTACGAAGCTTGAGTTTCTTAAGACGGGACTCTTCAATCTGGTCTTGATCAGTCAGGTGCTTTCTGCCAGCTAACTCCGCAAGCTGTGCATCGTAATGGGCGTGTTCTTGGAGGAGGATCTGATATTCTCTGCTGCTGACCACCGGCTGCTCCCGGGTGGTCCCGGTAGAATTGCTCATGGGCAGGGTACCTCCTGATGAAGTTTTCCTGCACCTAAATTAACACACCAACCGCGCCCATTCAACCGTCCCATGACTTTGCAAACTCTACGGTCTTTGTTTTTTCAACCACTCGCCGCAGAGTCTAACAGTTTATTGAAAAGCTCGCCCAGGGTGTCATTCTGAGGAGCCGAAGGCGACGAAGAATCTCGTAAGTCCTTGCAACGATGTAGGAAGCAGATTCTTCGCTCCGCTCAGAATGACAATTCCATATCGTTTTTCAACAAACTGTTAGGCGGTCAAGGCAGGACCATACGCAGGGCGTATCGTCTAATGAAATTTGCCGCTGTAGTTTGCAGGCGGACTCAGCGCCGCGCCAGTGCACGATGGGTCCGTGGCGGGGTCGCAACAGGGCGGGCTGTTCTCCGCGTAACCGCAGGCCCACCCTCCAAAGTCTCCCAGGTTATACACTCCCTGCAGCGGAAGCGCGATAACCTGATAAGAGCCGGGCGGCGCAAAGATCGAGTAAGTTCCGTCAGAATTCGTCAGCCCATCTGTCACCGCCAGGCCGGTGTTGGCATCCGTCACTACCACATGCGCTGCGAAAATTCCAGACCCG
>JBOGJZ010000094.1:0-3117 GCA_050745645.1 Terriglobia bacterium
GTTCTGGCGTTCCTCCAGCTTGACTCCCCGTTTGGATACCCGTAACGCCGGATTGGAGAGTTGCAAGTTGAGTCCAGTCGCGGCCGTTCAGCGGCGTGTTGCGGACGGTAGAAGAACTGACGTTTCCGCTCACGGCTGAGGAGCTCTGGCTTGCTACGGCCGCCGCCTGGCGAACTACTTGCTGTGGGTTGCCCCGTTGCATTGTGATATTGAGGACCAGCTTGGCTCCCACGGTTACCGTGATGCCCGCCCGCACCTGAGTCACAAACCCTTGAGCCGTTACGGTCATCTCATAGGTGTCCGGAGGCAAGTCTGGCGCGGTGTAGAAGCCGCGCGCATCCGTTGCAACCACACGGGTGACCCCGGTTGCCATATCCCCGAGCGAAACTTTCACGTTAGGCATCACCGCGCCAGAAGCGTCTGTAATGCTGCCGGACACGTCCCCGCCCGAAAACCCGGGCAGGGGTTACAATAGAGGCCACAACCAAGAGTAGACCCGCAAATGGAATCACAGCTCCATTCCATCTGTTACGGTAAAACATGACTTGCGCCCCCTGGTGAAGCCTCTCTCTTGACATGGCGTCCAATGGCCAACCCGAAGTGTTCTTCATGACAAAAAGGGGTTGGACCAAGCAAACGGAATTGTCCACCCGTCAATCGCGGGCACAAAGAACCCTCGACTCCAGCAGATAAGCGGCTGCGGAATTTCATCGCTAGCGGAGCTTTAGCCGGCATCGAACAAAGTTTAATGCGCCAACCTGAAGGAGACCTGAAAATCCGAAGGATAAAAACCCATTGATCGCTCAGGATCACAGCCCTTCGCCGCAAAGATACTACACCGGCATTAACCGCGACATCGCCGTTTCGTATAAGCCCTCACCCGGCGCTCATTGGCAGTTGCACTCGGAAGGTAGACCCCTCATGCAGCGAGCTTTCGACCTCAATCGAACCATGATGGGCCTCAGCAATCCAGCGCGCAATCGATAGCCCAAGACCAGCGCCGCCTGACTTGCGGGATCGAGCGCGATCTGACCGGTAAAACCGCTCGAAGATGTGAGGCAAGTCCTCGCGTCCTATGCCAATCCCCGTGTCGCGGATTTCGGCCACTGCCAAACTGTCCCTTTGAGCTATGGCAACTGCAACCTGTCCTTGCCCAGGTGTATATTTCACGGCATTGTCGATCAGGACCAGGAAGAGCCGATGAAGCGACTGCGCATCACCCTGAACCCAGATTGGGTCATCCGGGATCGCTTGAGAGAAGATCACTTGCTTCATCTCGGCCAGCGTCTGGCCTTCCCGGCAGGCTTCGCGGAGGGGCCTGAGAAGGTTCAGCCGCACCGGATGGAGGGCCTCAACTCCAGAGTCAGCACGAGCCAGCAGCATCAGTTTCTCAATCAAATCCGAGGTTCGTTCCAATTCTCTCAAAATCTGGGCCAACCCCTCGCGATATTCGCCCTCGTTCCTGGTCTTACGAAGTGAAACCTCCGCGCGCGTGCGCATTAAAGCTATCGGAGTCCGCAATTCGTGTGAGGCATCCGCGGTGAATTGCGTGATCCTTTTGAAGGCTGCTTCGAGGCGGCCCAGCATCTCGTTGAGGGTCTCCGAAAGGCGCTGCAGTTCATCGTGACTCTGAGGAACATGAAGCCGCTTTGAAAGACTGTGGACACTGATACTTTGAGCGGCCTGGATGATTTCACCCACTGGTTGGAGCGCCCGCTGACTGATCCAATAGCCCCCCAATGAGGCGAGGATGAGAAGCAAGGGACTTGCCAGAAGCAGTACCCATCCGAAACGCGCTAGCGCTTCGTCATAGTCACCCATTCGAGACGCTACTTGGATGAAGTAGACGCTGTCACCGGCAGATACCTTGCTCCCCAGTATTCTGAGTGGCGCGCCGTGCCGCCGGATGGAGATAATGCGATGGTCTGAGCCGGCTGCCGCGGGCACGTCGTACCGGGCCATCGACGGCGACCGATAGACCCAGTTGCCGGTCTGGTCCGAGACCTGAAACATGCCCGCACCTGAATGAGGTTTACCGTGCTCGGCTAATTCATGCTTTAGCGCTTGCTGTCCTTTAGGAGCGCGTTCTTGCACCAACTTGCCAATGCTCTCCATCTGTTCATGCAGCCGCTCGCTAACGGTGGTCGCAATGCTCTTACGCATTGCAATAAACGCGGTGACCCCAAAGATTGAGAAGGTCACTATGAGCACTCCGAAGTACCAGGCGGTCAGCCGGACTCGTAGCGGAAGGGACCTCATTTCGGCGTTTCCTCCCGGATGCAATAACCGACGCCTCGTATCGTGTGAATCAGTTTCTCCTTGGAACCCTTGTCCACCTTGCTTCTTAAGAGTCGAATGAAGGCGTCCAGCGTATTGTCTTCTACTTCGCCACCTAAGTTCCACACGGCATCGACAATGGTATTACGGGTAACTACTTGGCCCGTGCGGCGCATAAGAAGCTCGAGCAAGCGGAACTCCGTGGGGCTCAGGTGAATCTCCCGGTTGCCGCGAAAGACTTGATGGCTGGCAGGATCGAGCGTCAGGTCGCCGGCATGCAAACGGGTCGGGCGCGGGCTCGATCCCCGCCGGGCCACCGCCCGGAGCCGGGCCAGGAAAACTTCAAATGAAAAAGGCTTCGTTAGGTAATCATCCGCTCCGGCATCCAACCCTTTCACAATATCGGGCACAGCATCGCGTGCGGTAAGCATCAGAATCGGTGTCTCATTCCGGCTTCTACGGAGCCGGTGTGCCACGTCGAATCCATTCACTTCGGGGAGCATGATGTCGAGAACGATGGCGTCAAACTCGTACAACGCCGCGAGGTCCAGCGCTGCCTGCCCGTCGAACGCCAGCGTGACGCAATGGTTCTCTTCTTCGAGCCCCTTCTTCAAAAGCCCGGCCATCTCCTTTTCGTCTTCGGCGATTAGCACTCGCATGTTTAAGCGCAGCCTTTGCTGCGCAGTGAAGCTGCAGAATAACCCATGCTATCCGAACAGTACCTGAAGAAAACGCCAGCCCAGCGGAAAAGGCGCCGGCGATGACGCCGGCTAATAGGATAAAGTTTGGCCACGTGAGCGTATTGGAGAGCGTTGCGGAAAAAGACCGATTCCGACAACG
>JBOGJZ010000095.1:0-7346 GCA_050745645.1 Terriglobia bacterium
GAGCGGTTTCAGGAGACGCCGCAGGCAGAGCGAAAGCTGAGGTGTTGAACCACTCCTGCGGACTTTTGGGGCCGTTATTCGGGTCTGCAACCAGGTTGGGCCGGGCGAGGTTGACGCCATTGACGAGATCGCCTGAGTTGAAGCTGGTGGGCAAATTGACGGTGAAAGGAGCGCCGCTCTGTAAAGTGAGAATTGCGCTTGCTTGCCAGCCTCCCAGGACGGCACGCAGCCAGCCGTGGGTTCCTCTTGCGAAGGGAAGATTATAAATAGCATTGGCGACAAAGCGGTTTGGATGGTCAAAACTCGACAAACCCTTCTCGGCGGCCAGATTGTAAGGATTCTGTGGAAGGTTGTACTCGTTGTTGGTCGTGCCGGTATCGGAAGCATCGTCGATGGACTTAGACCATGTGTAGTTTGCGTCAAGAGACAGACCGTGAGAAAACCGCCGCGTCAGTTGCAGGGTGAGCGCCTGGAAATTTGCCCACCCATCCCAGCGGATCGAGTTAAACGCGCCGAGGGCGGCATAGGGGCGGAGCGCTGCTCCTGAGCCGGGGACCGGCATATTGGGATCGATCGAATCATCGGCGTGAACCGTTTTCGATCCCACGTATTGGACTTCGGCTGTCATGTTGGCCGTAATCGCTCGCTCGACCGTTGCATTCCACACCTCGTTGTACTCAATACGGTAGTTATGGTTGACTCCATTGGCGCCGATCGTGCCGAGGGTGTTCGAAGTCAAGATGTCCTCTGTGGTGTAGGTTGGCGAGCCGCTCTGGGGTGGGTTCGTAACCGTCTTAAGCAGGAAGAAGGGCAGGTTTTCCGCCAGGTTCTGCAGGATGCTGTAGGAGGCTTGATTAGTATAGACCCCAAAGCCGGCGCGAACCACCGTTCCGTGTGTGTAGGGTATGTGCCAGGCCAACCCGAATCGGGGAGAGAACCGCAGGTATCGCGGCGTAAGGAGACTGTTGTTCCACCCCACCTTCGACGAAGGAACGACAGGAATGGGGCTCAGTGGCAGGAGCGCATCCGCCGCAGGAGAAATCTGTCCCTGGCCGTTGCTGGCGGCTACGAATTGGCCTCCAGGGGCGCTGAGGTCGATATTGGAAATCTGGTTTTCCGAATCAACCAGATTGGTGTTGAGCTCGTAGCGCAGGCCCGCGTCGATATCCAGTCTGGGCGTGGCTTGCCAGCGGTCATCAATATAGAAGTGCGCCCAATTCGTGTGCGCGTGTTCCGCGCCCTCGCCTAAACCAACCTGTGCTGACGCCGGATACCCGGCAAGAAAGTCAGCCAGCGGGTTGCCGGTCCATTCCCCGGTAAACTGGAAAATGCCGCGCGCGCCGTCGGGATTGACCGGATTGAAATTAAGATGGAAGAAGTACCCGCCGAATTTAATGGTGTGCCTGCCATGATGAACGAGAATGTTATCGTAAAACTCGAAGTTGCGGTCTGAGCGGGAAACAAAGGAAGAGGGATCTCCGAGGGTGGTGAACTCATTGTTCAGCGCAACCTGGGGGTAACCCATATCAGGAAGGTTCGTGGTTGTGCCTTGTATCCCGTATTGCGAAGCAAAGGGTATGCCGGCATTGGGGCTTGATTGCCCGCCATCCACCGTAAGCCAGCCAAAGCGAAACTCGTTCACGATATCAGGCGTGAACGTATGGGTCTCACTGAGCGCCAGGCTGAAGGAGTGCGTATCCAGGTTGCGACCGAATCCCGGCAAGAGTGTTTCGTGGAGTTCACCGGCGCCAAAAGGATCAAATTCGTCTGCGTGGAAGACCAAGGCGCGAACGAAGGCGCTATCCGCGGAGGAGAACTGGTGGTCCACCCGCGCGCTATATATATTCGTGTCGATGCGCTGATCTCCGACGGCAAGCAGGTTTAATCCGGTTCCGGGCAGATTAGGCGGCGGCAACTTAGCCAGCAGAGCGGAAGCGGCGGGATCAAGATGGATATTCGGATCGTTGTTTAGGTTATTGCCGGGAATAGGTTGCTGCGTGATGGGGTCGCGCAGGATGGTGGCGACGCCGGCAAAATTCCCGGATGCCTCCGCAAGCGTAGGAACATTGAATTCCTGCGTCAAGGAATTGCGCTGCCGTTGACCCTCGTAGCTGAGGAAGAAAAACGTCTTGTTCCTTCCGTTGTAAACCTTGGGTAGCAAGACGGGTCCGCCCAGTGTGCCGCCGAACTGATTCTGGTGGAGGGGCGGCACTGGCTGGTTTGCAGCATCGAAGAAGTTCCTGGCGTCGAAAGCGTTGTTGCGGACAAACTCGAAGAGGTCTCCGTGAAACTGATTGGTTCCCGATTTCGTAATGACATTGATGACCGCGCCCGATTTTCCGCCGAATTCAGCATCGTAATCCGTCTTTTTAATGCTGACTTCTTGTATGTCGTCAATGGATGGACTCAGGGCGAGGTTGTTGAAATACTCGTCGGTGGCGTTCGTTCCATCCACGAGGTAGAGGTTGTGCCCGCTGCGCTGCCCGAGAATGTTGACCAAAGTCCCAGCCTGCTCCAACGCATCGCCGCGCGTGCCGCCGGGAGGGCTCACGACGCCTGCGCTCAGCAGCGATAACTCCAGAAACTGGCGGCTTTCAAGCGGAAGCGTGACAACCTGCGCATTCCCGACCACATTTTTGATTTGCGCAGATTGGAGTTGCAGTAGTGTAGGCGTGGCCTGCACAGTCACCGTTTGAATCTTCCCGCCAACTTCAAGCGTGAAATCCTGCCGGAGCTGGTTGCCCGCATGAACCATGATATTGGATTGAATTGCCTGTTTGAAACCCTGTGAATCAATGGAAAGCGTATACGCGGCCACGGGGAGTTGGGCAAGCAAATACTCTCCGAATGTGTTTGTAACGGAGACATATCTGAGATGGGTCGCCGGTTGTTCCGCGCTCACCGTGGCGCCCACAATGACCGCGCCGGAGGCATCACGCACAATGCCGCTGATTTGCCCTGTGTTCATTTCGCCGCGAGCAGGAGCTGCGAACAGAAGTAACGCCACGAGGCAAAGCGGAACCATCAGAGGCCGGCGCGCCGGCGGGAACAGCAGAGATCTCACGGTGTATTGCTTCTCCAAATCGCGCTGCCGTCCCGGCGGCATTTGCCGGCAAAGCCTGCCCTGAGCGAAGCGAAGGGATGCCGGCGCTACACTCCAAAGGTCTACACGTAGTCAAACAACGTCATGAGTCCGAAGTCCATATGCAGTTGTTGATGGCAGTGGAACAGCGTCAAGCCCGGATTGTTGGCGGTGAAGTCGATTTCCGCCGTCTGATAGCCGCCCAGCATCAGCACGTCTTTCATGACTCCGGCGGTGGCGAGACCGTCCAGGTTGGTCAGTTCGAAGATGTGCCGGTGAAGATGGATGGGATGAATGTCATCGCTGGCGTTGCGCAGGCGGATGCGGTAATGCTTGCCTTCCTTGAGATGAAATGAGGCGGGAGCCATCTTGCCGCTTGGATAAGCTACTCCGTTGATAGTCCATTGATTGAAGCCTTGATCCGCGGCATTTCTCTTCTCGATGTACATATCAAAGGTTTCATCAGGCGCCTGGGCCGCTGCGCCCGGTTTTGCGAATCGCGCATAGCTCCATCGAAACGGCGGCGGCGTAGTCCACTGCGGCTTGCCGGCGCGGCCGGCATACTCGACAACAATGCCCATGCCGTTCCCGCGATCGCCATTATCGAGATCACCAAGAACCCAAACGCCCGGGTGATTCATCTCGACGATAGCCGAGATGCGCTCGGCCGTGCCAAGCCAAAGCACCGGAACCAAAACCGGATTGGGCACAGGGTTCCCGTCGAGCGCGACAACGCGGAACGAGTGGCCCGGCAGCCAAAGACTGCGAATCTCCGTGGCGCTTCCGTTCAAGATTTGGAGGAGCACCCGCTCGCCTTGTTTTACACGGATCGGATCGCCGTGGCCGAGCATTTGTCCGTTAATCGTGAAGGAATTGTATCCGACTTCATAACCCTTCAGCATGCCTTTGGCAAGCGAAGCCTTCATTTCCGATTCACCACGCTCCTTAAGAGCTTTCACTTCGGTCGCAGGCGAAAGAAAGTCCATGGTCATGTCGCCGCCGTGGCTGAACGTCGGCTGGAATTCCTTGAGAACCAGAAACACTTCCCGGTCATATCTTCCTGGCTCGCGGTGCGGCTCGATGTAGACCGGTCCCACTTCTCCGCCGTACATTCCTGCGTATAGATTGGCGCCGGCGCGAACGTGCGTGTGATAGAAGCGGAAGCCAGCGGGTCTCGGCGTGAACGTGATGCGCCGCTTGCCGTGAGCAGGAATGAACGGCGTACCTTCTTCAGCGGCTCCATCCACATCAGAGGGCACCAACTCTCCGTGCCAATGGAGTTGCTCCGGCGTATCGGTGTCGTTGTAAACATCAACCGTGACCGGCTGGCCTTCCTTGAAGCGAAGCAGCGGCCCTGGAAATTGTCCGTTGTACGTGGTCGCGGAGATGATCCGATCCGGCGCGATTTGAATGGGGCAGGTCTTGATCCGCAGAGTGTAATCCGCCGCACCGGATTCCTCAGGGGCTAAAGCGCTCGGCGGCGCGTCCCAGTTTTGCGCGAGGCCGCCTCTGGGCCATAGCGCGGCTGCTCCCGCCGTCAAGCCTGCCGTTTTTATGAAACTGCGTCTCGATTTCTCAATTGGTTTCATGGGTTCCCCCGATTTACTTACAAAATTTGGGATCGAACCGCCATGCTTTGGCAGATCATGTCGTTCAGCGCGCAGCGAAGAATCTAATGTCGCGACTTACAAATTCGTTGCATAAGTCCGAATGTCATTCCGAGCGTAGCGAGGAATCTGCTTTAAATCGGAGCATTGAAAGCAAAGCAGATTCCTCGGCCGATCAAAAACATCGGCCTCGGAATGACAGCGGCCTGGACATCACTTTTTTAACTAACTTATGACTCCGGTACACTAGTCTTTTCCGCAACCCGCAAGAAACTCTGGCAGACCCGCCGCATTCCCGGCGGTAAACAAGCCAGCGAAATGGTGTACGATGGCAACGCCCGATCATCAAACAGTCTTACTCGCATCAGGACTCACTCTCTCTGCTGCCGGCTACCTGAACTGCGCGGTCAAACCAATTGGCTAGGATAGCACATGGAGGTTCAAGGCGAGGTTAAACAAAGATTAATAATCGTACAAAATCATATTGAGCCGCTATTTTTGTGTTTCTAATGGCGAGGAAACTGCTTGGAGCCATCAAACACGTTCAGCCGAAGCAGTATCTATGTAATCTCGAATGACTAAGTCCAACCGTAGGGCTCGCCTTCTAAAATTCCACTCTCGTTCAGGCGCGCTTCTAAGCTCTTCATGGCAGTGCGATCCAATGTTGGTATAGGGAGCCGTGGATTTCCGCACGGACGACCCACTATCTCCATAGCAGCCATCGCTGAAGAATACATATAGAAGTCCTTAATAATGGCATAAAGGTGAGATGCTTTATATTGAAGCGGTACCGCCTTCTTGTAGTCTCCCGATGAACAAGCATCCATTAGTGATCTCACCAGGCGAGGAGCTATAAATCCGATGGGCGAGAAATTTCCCGCTCCACCCATCGGCATCGTGAACAATGGATAATCCGAACCGATGAACACTCCGAATTCAGGCCGGATTGCGTTGGTCAGGCGGCAGGCCTCAGCGAGGTAGTCCGCGGTGTGGCTTGCCTCCTTCAGTCCAATAAAATTGGGACAGCGGCGCATTATTTCAGGGAGAATCGAGACGGGTAGCGGTCCTGCTCCCTCGTTGTGGTAGGCCAGGAAGGCGATATCAATGGAAGATCCAAGCTTCACAAAATGATCAAGAACGCCGGCTGCAGGCGGATGCCAGTAGTAGGGAGTTGTCGATATGACTGCCTGAGCGCCGACCGATTGGGCTTGGCGGGATAGGGCAACCACTTCGTCGGTGCCCGTAGCACTCGTGTGAATGATAACTGGAACCCGTCCATTTACCGCTTCCACGGTTAGCTTTGCGACGAGATGCCGCTCATCGGATGACATGGTTAGGACCTCTGCAATGTGCATCGGCTGAGCAAACACGTCAGCGCCCTGGCGGACCATGAAGTCAACGAGCTTCTGGAGCGTCGCGCCATCCACGCGATCATCCGGCGTGAATGGCGTCGGCGGCGTGTGAACAAGCCCATGGAGGGAGGAAATCCTGGGCTTGGTTGTTGCTGGTTCAGCGCTCTTTGAATCCGGGACCGGCACATTGGGTTTCGCCGCAGGCAGAGCGCCGTCCGAGGCGAGTAAGGCTGCTCCTGTAGTGAGAATGGATTTAGAAAAGTCTCGTCGCGTTACCATGTTGTCTCCTTTGCGTTACGGTTGTTTCGAGTACCAGTTGAAGATGCGCACTTTAATGCCGGCGCCTTTCAGGTCGTTCTTAAAATCGTTCAAGTTCGAAGTGCCATAGTGCGATCGGTAATGATAAGGAATCGCTATCTTGGGATGAAATGCTCTGACGGCAGCGGCCGACTCAGCGGGTGGCATGGTAAAAGGGAGATTCATGCACACAAACGCGACGTCAATGTTTTTAAGCGCGCGCAGCTCAGGGGTGTTCTCCGTGCCGCCGGAAAAATAGATGCGCTTGCCGCCGTAAGTGAGCACGTAGCCGTTGCCCAGGTCCTTGGGGTGATAGAGCTTGCCGGGCGCAGGGCCGCGCTTTAGGTTGTACATGGCCACAGCATGAATTGTCCAGCCATCCCAGGTCGTGGTCTGGCCGTTCGAAATCACCTTGGCGGCAGTAACCGTCTTGGCCACTGCAGCGGGCGCAATGATTTTAGTTCCGGGCTTGCTCAGTTTGGCAATGATGACTGGGTCCAAGTGGTCCGGGTGAGTGTGCGTAATAAGGATGAGGTCTGCAGCCGGTAATCCAGTGAAGTACGAAGGGGCAGAGGGCTGGGGTCTCGGCAGAGGTCTAGCAGGATCGATGTATATGCTCTTGCTGCCTGCTTGGATAAGCGCGGAGGCGTGGTAGATTGGCGTGATCTTAACCGGGCCCGCGGAGGTTTGGATTGTTAGCGATGGACGCGCAGCTTGAGCTTGGAATACGAGTAAGATGATGGCGCAAATAACTCCAAGCTGCAACTTGATCTTCATGACTCTCCCCTTCTAGCCTTGCCTTCCCACGGAGCCGCGACGCTAACGCTCACCTCATCCTCCTCTGACAGTTTATTGAAAAACTCACTCAGCCTGTCATCCTGAGGAGCCGAAGGCGACGAAGGATCTCGCAAGTCCTTAAAAATAGCAAAAGCAGATTCTTCGCTCCGCTCAGAATGACAGGGATGGAACGTTTTTCAACAAACTGCTAAACAGCGCGGAAGCACAAGC
>JBOGJZ010000096.1:0-3315 GCA_050745645.1 Terriglobia bacterium
CAAATTCGGCCCGAATCTCTCCGTGCCGCAGCAGAGCGAAATATCCAACGCCATAGCCTTCGATGAACTCCTGCGCCAGCACTGACGCGCATCGCGCTTGCAACAACTGATAGGCAGCCAGAAACTCGCTGGCGTTGCGCGCGTAAACGGGCGCTCCGGTCGCATGCACTTTTCCATCCGGCAGAACCTCTTCCGACGTGCGAGGTTTCAGCACTATTGGATAAGAGCATCCGGCAGACATTTCCGTTGCCTGCTCCAAGCTTTCCAGAAGCGCGGTGCGCGGAACATTCAGGCCGAGAGAGCGAGCCAAATCCGTCGTTTGCTGCTTATCGAAGGCGCGTAGAACTGTTTCGTGCGGCGGCATCACCAGGCGTCCCCCCGCCGCCAGGATTTCGCTGCGATGCGCCGACAAGGGTAGAGTCGTGCGCTCCGTCATAGGCAGAATCAAAGTCCCTGGCTGAACCTTGACTCTTTCAACCATGCAGTTTACAAATGCGTCGAGATTCCGTTCAGGAGACGGGTAGGAGAATGAACCCCTGCTCCAGCGGGAGAGGCCTGCTTTCGACCACGATGCCGAAGAACCAACCTCCACAGCATGGCCGGCCCGGGCAAGCGACCGGACGCTGGCCACGGCTTGGTTTTCGTTGCCATCGAGCACCAAGACTCTCATGCGCTTAGGGTAGCCTGAGTAAAAGACTTCTCAGACGCCGCCTGCCGTGTCACGTCGTGAAGGACGCTCGCAAAGCGCGCCGCAATCACAGCCCAATCGTACTGGCAAGCACGTTCGGCTGCCGCTCGCTCATAACGGCGGCGCACCTCGGCGTTAGCAATCAGTTCAACCACGGCATCCGCGAAACTTGCCGGGTCATCCGCCAGAATAATGTCCTGCCCGTGGTGTACGTCCAGACCCTCCGCTCCGACTGAGGTAGAAACTACCGCCTTGCCGGCAGCCATCGCCTCCAGGATTTTCAATCGTGTTCCACCACCCACCCTCAACGGAACAACAACGACCTCGGCCTGGCGCAGGTGTTCGATGATGGACTCGACCCGCCCGGTCACCTCCACCGGACCGCCCGCCAGCTTCCTCACTCGTGCGCCGGGGGCGCGTCCAACGATCCGGAACCGCGCTGAAGGGACGCGAGAGAGTATGCGTGGCCAGATTTCGCCGCAAAAATACTCGACGCCATCCACATTCGGCTCCCAATCCATCGAGCCGGTAAACACCACCAGAGACGAATCCGTGGTTGCCGCAGAATCCGGGCGGTAGAGGTTCAAATCTACGCCGGTAGGCACAACGGTGATGCGTGCGGCGTCAGTCATCGCCGCCATGCAGGCACGGTCTTGCTCCGAGACTGCAATGACATGATGAAACCGGCGGACCGCAGATCGCTCGTATCGGGCCATGCGCCCGGCCTCGATCTCAAAAACCTTCCGCTTCAGGAATCGCGTTTCCGTCCGTGCCTGGCGCCTCCACAGCACGCTTTCCACGTTGTGCTGAAACAGAACGGACGGGACGCGCCGCGGCCACGGAAAATTCAGGGAGGCTGATAGAAAATCGCAGACGGCAACGTCAAAGCGCGATTCAGCCATCCAGCGCGCAATCAAGCGCCGCACGCGCCGGGAAGTAAATTTGGAAACGGCGAAAGGCCGCCCGCTAGGAAATCGGACCAGGTAATCCAGCCCTCGCGCGAGCGGCGTGGAATCCCACGCCCCGGTTGAGACCGTGACGGTCCCCGGCGCCTCGCGGCCGATCTTCTGATTGTAGGCGTCGTCCCTGCGCCCGCCGTAATAGGAAAGAAAGGTAACCTCGTGCTGCCCGGAAAGCCGGCGCAGGATGTTGTATGAACGAATCTTCCCTCCCGTATCAAGGGGCAGGATCTTGCCGGACTTCACCCAGAGGATCTTCATGCATTCATTCGCTTACCAGCAAATGCCTTCATATGACGCCACGGCAGCGGGCCGTAGACTTTTTTGCAGGTTCACGAGATCAAGAACCTTCTGCCCGGGACGCAGGAGATTGTCCAGAATATCCTTGCGGGCGGCCCGCGTGCCAATCAAGACCACCTCAGCCCCATCTAGCGCTTCAGAAATTTCAGTGCAAAGCAGCGACCCAATATGAGGAATAACTTCCTCAATGTACTGGCGGTTAGCGCCCGCAAGCTTTCCGATGGCCACTTCGGGGTCCCAAATCCTGATCTGGCAGCCCTCACCAAGCAGGCGCTTCACCACTTGCACTTGCGGGCTTTCGCGCAGATCGTCTGTCCCGGCCTTGAAGCTGAGGCCCAGCAACCCAATCCGTTTCTTGCCTGTCTGCAAAACAATTTCGATGGCCCGCTCGACGTGCTCCTGGTTGCTCGGGAGGAGCGATTCGAGCAACGGCAAGCGGAGGTCTAATTCTCTGCCCCGGTACGCCAAAGCCCGCACGTCTTTGGGCAGGCATGAGCCTCCGAAAGCGAAGCCCGGACTCAGATAGGCAGGAGAGATATTGAGGCGCGTATCAGAGGAGAAAATTTCCGCTACAGCCTCGGCGTCTACGTCCAGGCGTTTCGCCAGCGTGCCCAGTTCATTCGCAAAGCCTACTTTGACAGCATGAAAGGCATTGCTCGCGTATTTCACAAGCTCGGCGACGCGGATCGAGGTCTCAAAGACCCGGCTTGATACCCAACCGTAGACTTCTCGTACCGGAGCGGCTTCGTCCGGGCCGAGAGTCCCCAGCACAGTGTAAGGAGGCTCGAAAAAGTCCGCCACTGCAGATCCTTCGCGCATGAATTCTGGGTTATAAACTACGGTAAAGCCTTCGCCCGCGCGGCGCCCGCTCGCCGCCTCGATAGCCGGGATCACGACCGATTCCGTCGTCCCAGGCAGAATCGTGCTGCGAATCACGACCCAATGCGGCGTGTGCTTGCCTCGCAGGGCCCTTCCGATCTCCTCACTTACACGAACCATATGCGAAAGGTCGAGCTTGCCGTTCGCCTGGCTGGGAGTGCCGACACATACAAAGGAAATCTCCGTTTGATGCACGGCGGCTTCGACATCCTTGGTCGCATGGAGACGGCAGGAGCGGTGGCCGTCCGCCGTCATCTCTTCCATTCGGGCCTCGACGATCGGGCTGCGCCCGGAGTTAACTAGATCGACTTTAACCGGGTTAACGTCAACGCCCGTAATCCGGTGACCGCGATGCGCCAGGCAAGCGGCCATGACCGACCCAACGTAGCCTAGGCCAAAAATGCTGATCGTGCGTCCAGCGGACTCCGCCATAGCGTTGATTCCTCATTACCCGCGCATTCGCGCTGGGTCAGAGTTAACAGGTTGCTC
>JBOGJZ010000097.1:0-2560 GCA_050745645.1 Terriglobia bacterium
CGAGAGACGCGCGGGTTCATCTCAATCACCACCATGCGGCCCGTTTCCGGCTCAACCGCGAACTGAATGTTCGAGCCGCCTGTCTCCACGCCCACGGCGCGGATCACGCGAAAGGCGGCGTCGCGCATCAACTGGTATTCCTTGTCAGTCAAAGTCTGCACCGGCGCGACGGTGATCGAATCGCCCGTATGCACGCCCATCGGGTCTACGTTCTCAATCGAGCAAACCACCACCGCGTTGTCCGCATGGTCGCGCATCACTTCAAGCTCAAATTCCTTCCAACCAATCACCGACTCTTCAATCAGCACTTCATGCACCGGACTCATTTCAAGTCCGAACTCGACCGCATCCTCGAATTCCTCGCGATTATACGAAATTGCGGAACCGGTGCCGCCGAGAGTAAACGAGGGGCGGATGATGGCAGGAAAGCCGACCTCGTCCACGGCGGCAAGCGCCTCTTCGACGGTCTTCACCACGACGCTTCGCGGCACCTCCAGGCCAATTGTTCGCATCGTCTCTTTGAACTGGAGACGGTCCTCGGCCATCTTAATAGCTTTGAGCGACGCTCCAATTAAACGCACGTTGTGCTTTGCGAGGATTCCTTTTTCGGCAAGCTCCACGGCAAGGTTCAGTGCCGTCTGCCCGCCGACGGTGGGCAACACGGCGTCGGGCTTTTCGCGCTTGATGATCGCTTCAAGATACTCCGCCGTCAGCGGCTCAATGTACGTGCGGTCGGCCAGCTCCGGATCGGTCATAATCGTGGCAGGATTGGAATTCACCAGCACCACTTCGTAGCCGTCCGCGCGCAGCGCCTTACACGCCTGGCTGCCCGAATAGTCAAACTCGCACGCCTGGCCGATAATAATCGGCCCCGAACCGATGATCAGAATCTTGTGGATATCAGTGCGTTTGGGCATGATATGAAAATGATCCCTCAGCGGCCCGCCTGCCCCAAACCTTCGGGCCAGCGAATCGGTATACCTTTCGATGTCGCGAGCTCCTTGATCTGAGTAATTTCGCTGGCAACCGCGATGTCCGTTGAATCGAAAGGTAAGTCCGCGGTCTGACACAACCAACTACAAGTTTCGAGAGCGCCAACCTTCAGGTTCAGTGAGATGGCCTCGATCGCGGCTGTGAACGGTCTGGATTCGTGGCCACCGCTCAGACAGTTCAGATACCGCCTCACATCGTCCTTAAGGTCCGATGCTATCTGGTAAAAGCGAATCACAGAGCGAGCAGTTTCTAAACCCAGGCTTCCCAGTCTTCCTGTATTTCCTTGGTAAATATCAAAGGGCGCTGGCTCAATGCGCATGGCAACGGATAACGCTAGGGCTGCCCCCGAGTCCACGTTCTTGCCGGCAGTTCCTCGCACCAAAGTCAACGTTGTTGTCAAGTACGCGCGATAGAAGTGATCGATCTCGAATAAAAGAGCGGTAGCAAGGGCTTGCCTCTCCGCTTCCTGCTTGTCGTCCTCGGCCTGCTTCTCAGTGTCAATTTGCATCTGGATGTTGCGCACGGATCGCCTGTTGCTTAGCCAGACACCGAAAAGCGCGAGTGCGCCGCCCGCAAATGCCAGAAGCCCGTCGCCCGTGAATTTCCAATCGACATGCATGGCTTGATGTCTCGCCAGGGCGCGGCTTCAGTTGCGCCGTAGCCAACCCTCACCCGTCCCGCTACGCGGCCCACCCTCTCCCCACAGGGGAGAGGGTGTGATAAAAGAAGGAGTTCCGCTCGAACGGTGGCATCTGAAAGCTCCGATGTCCCATCGCACCCTCTTGCCCTTCCCCAGAACGCCGGGTCAATCGCTTTTCGGCAGCAGATCCCCGTGTCCAGTTCCTCACCCCTCGCCCTTTCAGGGAGAGGGTGTCCGGCGTAGCGGGACGGGTGAGGGTAAGCTTTCCAACACCTTCCTGACGAATCCCTCCGGATCTTCCAGCACCCATCCGTTTGAAATGCGTAACACATGAACGCCTTGTTGCCGCAGAAATCTCTCTTTGCTCTCGTCTCTGCGTTGCTGGCTGGGCTGCGAGTGCACGCTACCATCCAGCTCCACTGCCAGATGCCGCTCTGGGCAGTAAAAGTCTACGACAAAACTTCCGAGCGGGTGCTGGCGGCGGAACTTGACTCCGAGCGCGGCACGGTTCCGCAAGAGTTTCCACGCGAGCCACTCGGCATTCGTCGAATCCTGCCTCAGCTTACGCGCCCTCGTGATCGTGCGCTGGCTTGGCCTCACCCTAACCCTCACCCGCCGCGTGGCGCGCGGCGCCCTCTCCCTAAAAGGGCGAGGGAAATTATATTCGTTTCTTCCACTCCTCCATTATCTTCACGAACTGGCCGAACAAGTAGGCCGAGTCATGCGGGCCGGGAGAGGCTTCCGGGTGGTACTGAACTGTGAATAGCGGAAGCGATTTGTGGCGCAAGCCTTCGAGCGTCTGATCGTTCAAGTTGATGTGGGTGAAAACCACTTCACTCGATTTCAGCGAATCCGGATCCACGGCGAAGCCGTGATTATGCGCCGTAATTTCCACCTTCCTGGTTTCCAGGTTCATCACCGGATGAT
>JBOGJZ010000098.1:0-4123 GCA_050745645.1 Terriglobia bacterium
GTTAGTTGAATAGAGCCGCGACGGGAGCATACGGTCACTGAGGAGACACGCATGCTGATACGGCGAAGTTAGGAGAGGCTAAATCAGGAGGGCCGAATTAAGAATAAAACGGGCGATGCTGGGAGGACGAGGAAAAGCGGCGACGCCAAGAACGCCGGTTGCGCGGGCGCCCCAGACAGGCACAACCGAAGGTGACGGCGAGCTGAGCTTGGCTAAGTTGTTGATCGCCTGGACTGCCGCAGAGCTGTGCGGCGAAGGTAGGAAGCTGACAACAGTAGGCGCGGCCGGTTTGTGGCGGCAACAATCCGTGCTGGCGCTATTAGCGCTGTTGCCTTGATTCTTACGGCATGATGATTTCATAGCGCGGCAGCAGCTTGCAGCCTGCGCCGGAGTCAGAACCATCCCCACACAGGCAAGCGCTGGCGCAATCACTGACAATCCAACCGTCAGTGCCATCAGCTGCGCAAGTATTCGCATACTCTTCATAGATTCTTGCTACAGACTAGCTCAACGCAGACGGCGGCGTCAATGCTGCGTAACTGAAGAAAGTGACACACTTAGCGGTCTGTCATTCTGAGCGCAGCGAAGAACATAAACTCTGCCGCTTCAATACAGCAACCATATTCTTCGCGGAGCCTGCCCTGAGTCCACAGAGATTCTTAGCTTTGCTCGGAATGACAGGCGAAAGGCTCAGCATGACATGGACACCCTCAGGAGCGCCTCGTATCTCAGTTACGTGACACTAAGGGGGAGAAATGTTTCAAGCGCGCCGCTAAGCGGCGCGCCTGAATCCGGCAATTAACTTCGGTCTTACCAACTCACTCTTAAACCAAATTGAATCTCCCTCTGAGGAGTCGAGGTTGAATCAATCTGTCCAGCGCCTGCAACCGCCTGCCCGGACCCATTGAACAGAGCCTGGTTGTCAAACGGCGTCTCGAAGTTCGCCCGGTTGAGGACGTTAAAGAACTCAGCGCGGAACTGAATGTTGAAGTTCTCCGAAATCCTCGTTATAGGAATGTTTTTGAAGAGGGAAAAGTCAAAGGTAGCGAGGCCGGGCCCGATAATTGAATTGCGGCCCGCATTACCGAGAAGGTTCATGCAAGTACCCGGTACCGTACCTGTACCGGCTGCATTTAGAGCCAAGTTGCACTCCGACGCCATGGAAGGCAGCGCCAATGGCGGTGAGAAGCAGTTGGTCTTGATGTAATTGTTCGGGTTGCCAGGGTTCACCACGGACTGGCATCCTGACGTGTTGAGGCGATCAGGAAAAGCCCAAGGATCCGTGCTACCCAAACCCAGCGCATCCACAGGGCTCGCCGGCGAGATAGGCACGCCGGTTTCAGCAGTGATGATTCCGCCGAGCTCCCATCCACCCACTATGTCATAGGCAAGCGAGCCTTTGGTCCAAGGCGTGGGGATATCCCACAAATAGTTTCCGACAAAGGCCTGCTGAATGTTAAAGTCGCAAACTGCATTTCTCATAGGATTCGCAAAGAAGAGAAGGCTTGAGATTGAGTTGTTAAAAGCGTCGCCGAAGATAACGGCTGAACCCTGGTCCATGCATTTGCTCCAGGTGTATGACCCCTGAAATTGAAGGCCATGGGAAAAAGCCTTCGTAACTTGGGCCTGCAGCGCATTGTAAGTGGCAGGGTCATTCCACAAAAGCCCCCGGATGTCCCCGACCGTCGGATTGAACCTTGTACCCGGTGTAGTGGGCCACAAGTAACCAACCGAGGTATTCGCGATCGGAGGGGCAAAGTTCATGTCATCCATCGTGAACGGACCGTGGACCGTGTGCGAACCAATGTAAGCTACGCTGAACATTATCTGACCCGGAATCTGCTGTTGAATGTTGAAATTCCAGTTCATGGCATAGCTCGGAGGAGGACTCTGCTGAATGTACGCCTCCAGAAAGCTTGCTGGATTGAATCCAACCGATTGGAAGGCCAGCTTCGGGAACGATCCTGGCGGCAGACTGCCCGAACCTCCGGTTTCCTCGAACGGAGCGGCCAAGGCGACCTTCGCAGTGTACATGTACGGAAGCTGCAAGATATCAAACACTCCAAAGCCTGCGCGGACCGCCGTCTTGCCGTTGTGGAACGGATCCCACGCAACACCGACACGCGGTTGGAAGCCGGCATAGTGTGGCGGGTTAAACAGGACAGGAGATTCGGCCGCAGGAGTGGGACTATAAAGGTTCGTAAGGAGCGGGCACAACCCCACCGAGCACGTGGGCGCCGTAACGGTCTCATACCGCATGCCAAGGTTCCACGTCAGATTTCGGCGTTCACGCCAGTCGTCCTGTAGATAGAGCCCCAACACCGTTGACCTTAGTCCCGCCACACTTTTCGTAGCGGGGTTCAGGGTTTGTATGCTCGCCGGAATATTTTGCAGGAAGTCAGCTAATGAATTGAAGGCGAAACTCCCGGTAGGCCGTCCAGCGGAAAGCAGGTTGTACTGGATGCGGTTAACCGCGCCGCCAAATTGAATGCTGTGACTACCGTGAGTCACAAAAACGTCATCATAACCTTGGAACGAGTTTCCCGTGTGAAAGAATTCGGATAATCCGCCCAGTCCGCCGACAAAAGGCGTTATTTCGCCGCCGACGCCGCTGACGCCCGGGGCCGTCAAACCAGGCAGTGCTCCCAGAGACGTGTTTGCTGCGAGTGGATTGATTGCGCTAACCGGTGAATTAACCAGACCGACCGTGCGATTGAATCCGATCCGCGCCGTATTGATCACGGTCGGACTGAACGAATGTGTCTCTTCGGTCTCGATCATCTGCCTGCGGGTAAATACCTCGGCAACCCAATTGCCTAAAGAGTCAGGTAGGGTCAGCGGCGCGCTGTCCCAAAAATACGACCCATGCATCGTATCCTTTTCAGAAAACGTATGGTCAAGTCGCACTTGAAAGAAATTCTCGTGATAGTTTTGCGTGGCGGCATAGCTGAAGATGCCCGTATCGCCGGCGCCAAGGAGCGATCCGTTAGGGAGCGGCCAAAAAGCCAAGTATGGCGCCACAAGTGGACTTACCGTGACCTTTCCTGTCGAAAGATTTCCTGCACGGGCCGCGGCCGAAGGAACGTGGTTCACAAACGGAAAACCGAGCGACTGCCGCATTCCTTCATAGTCCCCAAAAAAGAACGTCTTGTCCTTCTGAATCGGACCGCCGAAAGACGCGCCGAACTGGTTGCGCCGAAACGGCTCCTTTTGGATGTTTGAGAAGCTTTCGAAAAAATTCGCAGCATCCAGCGAGACGTTACGAAGGAACTCATAAGCGTCCCCGTGAAACTGATTGGTTCCGGATTTCGTGATAGCGTTTATCACGCCCCCGGACGACATCCCGTAGACAGCCGAATAGTTCGTCTCTTCGACGGAAAACTCCTGGATAGCATCCACCCCAAGATTTACCCCAATAGCGCTTCCCGGTGCGCCGTTCGAATAATCATTGATGCTCACGCCGTCCATCCGGTAGTTATTCTCGTTGGGGCGGTGTCCATCAGCCGTAAGCTGGTTTCCGAAGCCACGGTTGCCACGCGCCGCGTTAACTCCGTTCTGAGCCTGCGTCGTAATTGCCGTGATGCCGGGTTGCAACGTGGCCAATTGGGTCCAGTCGCGCCCGTTCAGTGGAAGTTGCCGCACGGTTGTGCCGCTGACCTGCGCGCTAACCGTTGCCGTCGCAGTCTGCACCAATGGGGGCGCGCCCGTCACCTGCACTTGCTGGCTTACTGCGCCTACCGTTAGAGTCAGGTTTAGTTGCAGTCTCTGACCAACAGCCAGCGTAATGCCGGACCGGACTAACGTTGAAAATCCTTTAGCCGAAACCGTGACCAAGTAAGGCCCTGGCGCTAGGTTTGGCACTGAGTACAAGCCGGCGCTGTCAGTGGTTACCTTGTGGACGATGCCGGTAGCCGTATTTTTAATGGATACGCCGGCCCCTGGGATCGCCGCGCCAGTCGAGTCCGATACGGTACCCGTTAAGGTAGCGCCCGCTACCTGCGCAAACGCTACCCTGACCGAGTAAATGCCCGAGAGCGCCAAGCTCAATGCAACAACGAAAACCGGAAGCTTCCAACTTTTTGCTTTCGTTACAGTCACTGAACGCCTCCTCCTGTTTGGTTAG
>JBOGJZ010000099.1:0-3776 GCA_050745645.1 Terriglobia bacterium
CGCCGGTCTTCCAGGCTCCGTAGGCCATGCCATTGATAGCAAGATCGAAGCGCATGCGCGGCGAATAACCGAAAACGGTGGCCTGCCGGATGACGATGGCGCAGAATGCGTCGTCGGCAAGCGGCAAGATGTCCTGCGGCAACCATGTGCGTGCATGGCGTGGGCCACATCCTCACGTTAAACGTGGCGGACTTCAGCCGCTTCAGCCGTCTCACCGCCATGCATCCGGGCAGCATTCACTAGCTGGGGCCGTTGATTAGCGCAATGAGCGATTTCACGCCAGTCATCTTGGCCTTGTGGTATCATGCATTGCGCTCTGAGAACATTAAGAAGGATTGACCGTTATGAAGCGAAGCGAAGTAATCGAAAAGATTACGCGCTCTGACATCAAGTGGGCGATGGCGCAGATCAACGCACAGAATTGGGTTCCAAAGCGGCGCAACTCAACCGAGTATTCACTCCGCTACAAGGGACGCAATTATCCTCCGAAATACCTCATCGTGCTTGCTGGCAAACATGCTACTGACGAGGTATTGAACCCAGAGGATCATGGTGGAGGGAAGCGCGACAGCAATAGAGTGCTTCTTAAACTCGGGGTTAAAGGAGGCCGGATCGTGAATCAGCCGAGCCGCTGGTCTGAACGCTGACCAGCATATCAGTGCGCCTTGAGCCGTTTCTCAATCTTGGCTAGCCGATCTTCGAGGGTTGCGAGCCGCCGCACCACCTGTTCCGGCGATGGGAGATGCACATGGCCGGTCGGTCCCTTCCTCAATAGCACCTCCATCTCCCTCCTGAAACGGCGGTTCTTATAGAGTTCCCCTGCAGCCTTGCCAATAGGTTTTCGGCTTCGCAGGGCAGGATCAAGCGCAGCAAATGCGACGAGTTCGGCAGCTTCGCGGGCTGCTGGCTTGGAAAATCGGCGGTGTTCCCACCAGCGTATTTCCGTCACATAATCGGGGTTGATGCCCACCGCTGAAGTGCCTGTCGCGACACTGCTATCGCGGCTCAAAAGATGTTGTGCTGCCCTTCGTTTGAGCGAATCGGTGATCCCGACATATGCAACGTGCACCCGTTTTCCCATACCACCGCACAAAGCGTACAGCGCCGGGCAGTCAGGCAAATCCGTAATCCACAAGAGCGCCCGTGGCACCTTCATGTCAACCCCTCCGCAACCGCCATTCCCATCGCTCCTTGACGGTCTGTCCGGGTTCACCGCAGAGGCTCATCCACAGATACGACTCCCACTTCTAATCCGTTTAGTCCGTTCGGAAGACTCTCAAGCCGTTCGATCGTTTTTTCGTCACCACCGCAGAAAACCATCCATGCTGGCCTCTTCCCATCCCTCTCCTTGCCATGCTTGCCCCTCTTGCCCCTGTTCCAAACGCAGAGCACCCATCGACCGGGCCCTCTGGACAGGAACTTCCTTTTGGCGTTCATCCTGGGGCCCATCCTGTCGTGTCCCGGATTCAGAACGATTCTTACATTCTTGGGCATCGCCTTCTTAATGTGAGACTCATCATGTACCTTCCACTCGCCCCCTTCGAGCCTGCGCCGAACTATGTTCGATTCGCCGCAACTGATCACACAACAATTCCCCCAAGCTCGCTCTGGCAGCCGATTTATCAAGCACTTCGCCTTGGCATCCATCCAGTCCCTGACTTTACACCCGGCAGCCTTCGCCTCCTCCTTGTCCGGCGCTTCTGGCGTCAGGCTACCGAAGACACCGTTGAACTTGTACTCATGCCAGGTACCATTCTTTCGGTAACACACTACAGAACGACTGCATCCGGGTTTCGCGGGAAACATCCTCAGCTTGGGTAGGTCCTTCTTGCTTATCTTTCCGTTCAAATCAAATTCTTCATAGAGCACAGCCTTGATATGTCTCAAGTCCATCGCGCTCAGATGCTTCTTGACCGAAAATGGCCGAACGATGCTCCACAACGAGAACAGTACGGTGTCGCACTTTTCCTTCTCAAGTTTATTCAGCGCTTCTCTTAGCACGCCGCTGAAATCAATCTTGCTTGGGAGCGGAGTCCAATAATTCCGAGAAACCAGTCCTACTCTGCGTACCTTCAGGTTTGGTCGTTTACCCGTTGGGGGCGGTGGGCACGGACCGTTACTCGTAGCAGTGCCCACTGCAAACTTCTGCGGGCTATTAAGCTGCGGCGTGATTGTCATTATGAATAGTCCCCCCCGTCTGAAGTAGCGGCCATCCACGTCCGATGCGTCACTCAACGGTCAGCGTCACCGCCGTGGTGTGATTTGTGGAACCCGCCGCGCGACTTTCCGTTTTTGGATTTCATGGAAGCTCCCTTCCGTGCTCTCTAACTCGCGGTCAAGCGGCCCTCAACGGACCCGCTTGTGACGGATACAACCTACCACTAATCGATCAACGGATAAAGGGCCGCTCTCTCCGCACCCAATGTTATCCAAATTGATTCCAGGGGGGAGCGCCGCAGCCGCGCATTTGCCAAGCATCCGCCTCCGATGAACGACATCAGGCGCTGCTCCTAGACGCAGGATGCTTATATCTCAAGGATCCCGCCATACATCTCGACCTCCCGGATGATCCGATGCCAGTTTTCGAGTTCTTTGTACCACTCGAGAGTGATCGTTCGCGAAGATTTTTCAATTTTGCCAGATTCAAGGGCCTGGTACACTTCCATCGCCCCGTCGCGAGCGCTGTATTTGCGCTCGAAGCCTAGCGACTTCAGCTTATCGAACGACACCCGGTAGGAACGATGATCGGGATCGCCGTACCATTCGATTTTGGCGGGCTTGGGCAGCGTCTTGACTATGATTTCGGCAAGCGGCCCAAGCTGATAGTTATTCTCCTCAGCGCCGACGTTAAATCTCTGGCCGCTGACCGCGCTTCTATCCGCTTCCAGGAGCAAACACATCGCCGCGGACGTATCCTTAACGTGAACGAAGGGACGCCATTGCGAGCCATCCCGCATCAGCGGGAGCACGCCCGTTTTCCAGGCGCCGTAGGTCATGCCGTTGATAGCGAGGTCGAAGCGCATTCGCGGCGAATAACCGAAGACGGTGGCCTGCCGGATGACGATGGAGCAAAATTTATCGTCCGCAAGCGGCAAAATTTCCCGCTCTGCCTCAAGGTTGGCCTTCGCATACGTGGTCAGCGGGTTGGCAGGGCTTTTCTCATTGAGGATAACATCCTCGGGATGGAAGCCGTAAATGCTGCATGAGGAGGGGAGAATGTAGCGTTTTACTCCAGCCTGTTTTGCAAGCCGTGCAGTCCGGGCGCGTGCACGATGATTGATCTCCCAGGTGGCCTCTTGGAAAAATTTGCCGCTCGGATCGTTTGAAACGGCCGCCAGGTCGATGACATGGTCGATGCCTGCAAAATGTTCAGCCCGCAACCGGCGCGTGTCCTCCCGGATAACCTCCAGGGCGGAATCGCTGGGCAGCAAGTCAGCGCCAAAAAAGAAGCGGTCGACGGCACGGACGCCGTAACCGCGTTCAAGCAACATGGGAACCAGCGTGGCGCCAATATAGCCGCCTGCGCCGGTCACCAGAATTCTTGCCATGAAATTGCTCCTAACCCCTTTTTACTCTGCCGATCCCTTAACATAATGTCATTCTTGAGCGAAGCGAAGAATCTGTGCGCTATGTGACAAGCGATTCTTTGCTTCGCTCAGAATGACAATGCGGACGCCATCATAGCTGCGCTACCGGCTCCTCAGCCGGACTCCGATGCGCGCGAGCGAGTCCATAATTTTCTGACTCTCTGCAGCCACTTCATCGCCCGTCAGAGT
>JBOGJZ010000100.1:0-5809 GCA_050745645.1 Terriglobia bacterium
CGGCAACCGTCGTTTGGACGCCAAAGATTGAAGCCCTTGGTGCTGACCAGATCACGGCTCCGATCGATGCCCGCCTCACGGCGGAGGAGCAATCGATTGAAGCAGAAGTCATGGAGACCGATTACGCAAAATTCAAGGCATATGTCGCGAACGGGCTTTTCGCGACTGGGGCAGACAGCGGTCTGCCCGCGGGTTGTCAGAACTATGAGGAGATTTCGTTTGGTGGATTGATGCAGGTGCCCCGAATGTCCGTCGCCATTGTGTCTCCGCGCATCGAAGCCCCGCAGAAATTCGTGGTGAGTCAGCTTTACTTCGCATATCAGGCCCAGGCCCTTTCAATGCCATTCTCCAGGGAAAAGCCCACCACGGTGAAAGTGAAGTTCACCGGACTCGCCGACCCCACGAGGCCGGTGGGCGATCAGGTGGGAAAAGTGTATCGGCAGCCGTAGCTACCGAGTAGCTTGAACGTCGGGAGCGCAGAAAACATTTTATTTACTAAAACACCGGGCACGCATTCTATCCCATGGAAAATCACATCGCGACTCCGCAAGATTTCAAGAGCGCACAGGATCTCGACCGGCGAGTGGAGCGCGTCGTGCTCCCGAAGCTGCGGAAGGCCGTGCTACTGCGCCGCCCATCGCCCCTGTGGTTCGCGTTCAGAGGACAGTTGCCTCAGTCGTTAGCCGTCACGGCGGCGGCCCCAGACCGGGTTCAACCGCCAGTTATTCAAAATCCCGAAGGCGCCCAAGCACTAACAAATTGGATCCTCGATCTCCTCACGGAAGTCATGGTGGAACCGCGCATATCCCTTTCCCCTGGACCCGGGGAGATTCCCCCGGAACTCATCTCCGATGAGGACCTTACATTCATTCTTCGCTGGGCGGTGGGTGAGGTTGCCACGGAGGGTCTTGATGACCCCTCCGTCCGCGACCTCGCGACCTTTCGTGGCAACTGATAACTTTCTCGTTTTGGCGCGAGTGTCCGAGGCCTGGTGCTGCAGACCCAGCGACCTCCTCGGTCTGCAAGGTGACGTAAGGCGCCAGACCATTGCTCTTCAGCTCGATTTGGCCGGCGCCGCCGTCCTTTGGCAATGGAAGCGCACGCTGACCGGGGAATCCGAATCGATCGAGGAGTGGTGGTAAAGACGAATTGAAGGGAAACGCATGACGAGATCGCTGAAGCATCTGATCGACCTTGTGGGAGACGGGAAATCATCCTCTGGCTCAACCGGGGACCCGGTTTCCATGAGCGGGGGTGGCGCGGAATCACTCATCAACACCATTCGCATCCTCACGTCCACTCTCGAAAGGGCACGGACAGAAGGATCGAGAACATTCAGTGAGCTTGGACGCTCGGAGCAAACCTGGAGCGATTTGGCCGTTAAGGCGACCGGACGCGTGCTGACGGTGCTCACCCAACACCAACGTTTCGAGACAACCTCCGTCGCCGCGCACTCGCGGGCCGAACAGGCCAAGTCGCTTGCGACTGCATCAGCGCTGAAGCAAACAGCAGCGTATAAGGCCATCGAGGCAACGGCCGCTGGATTCCAGGCACTGGGAAGTTTTGACTTTTGGGCCGCCGCCAACGACTTCACGTCTGCGGCGCTCTGGGGCACTCTGGCAGGCGAGCAGATTGCTTCGATGGCAGACACGACGACGATGGGCGGTCGGCCAAGGCGCGGCGCCGCCGGACCCGCGCATCGCAGTTCCCGCGGCGGGGGCCCTGGTTCTGCCGGCGAGGGCAGCGACGTAGGCTTTGCCATGACAGCGCTCGGCGCCGGCGCAGCCTCTGCCGCGGCGGGGCCGAGCGGACATCTGACCGTCGCCGTCATGGGCGACAACGAAGCGGGAGAGTGGTTGGCGAACACGCTGAATACAGCGGTCGAGCAGCGCGGCGTGCAGCTTACCTCCACACGGTCGACACGAAGCACGTATGCGCAGGGATAAAAGGTGTCAGGCTCCAGGTGTCAGGTATCAGGGCCTATTCCGGCGCTTTCTCCGGACCGCTGACACTTGACACCTGGGGCCTGATACCCGGCACCTGACACCTGAAACCTGACACCTACAATGGCTTATCCACAAATCATCTACGATCCGGGCACGGGACCTGTCACGCTGGCGTTCACCTATCCGCCGCGCAACGTGGCCGCCTATAACTCCGTGGCCACGCGGCATGACAACGTGGCGAGCTCGGGCGTGCGCGAATCAATCCTCGAGCGTATCGACAATTTCCTCCAGATCGAGATGCAGACGGTGCTGCTCGGCCCTGATGTGACCGCGTGGAACGCGTTCGTGCAGTACGCGCTCACGGGCGCACAGTTTGCTTACTATCCTGACAGCTTGCAAGCGGCATTCACGAATTATTGGCTGGAGCAGACAACGTGGAGTGCTGCGTATAAGACGCCAGGCCTGTATTCGTTCAAGCTGAAGTTCCGGCAGGTGATTTCATAGCTTTCAGCGGTCAGCTTTCAGCGGTCAGCTTTCAGCAAAGACCTGGCTGGTTACTGATCGCTGAATGCCGACAGCTTCCTTATGATTCAAGGCAATCAAGCTTGGCAAACGGCGCTCGCGGCGCTGCAAAAGCAGCCGCTTTACGTGCTCGAGATCCCGGACTTTGGCGTGGTGATTGCCAGTTTTGATTCCGGGTTGCTCAGCGTGGGCATTGGCGGCTACGGCGTGACGCTGTATGGTATTGCGGGGTACGGAACATAGGTTTCAGGTTCCAGGTGTCAGGTGTCAGAGAAAAGACAGGGTCTTTGCTGGTACCTGAAACCTGGCACCTGACACCTAGACCGGAGCAAGGCTTTGCCGAACGTAGCGAAATATTATCCCGGCGATTTTCAGGGCGACATGGCGCAGACGCTCGTCTGGCTCTATTCGCGCCAGAACGCGGATGTGGGCAACTGGCAGGCCAACGCGCTGCTCACATCGCTTCCTGCCAGCGAGACGCCGGGCGCTGCCCAGCAACCTACTACGCCGGCTATTGCCGAGTGCGGCATTGTCTCGCAGGCGGATTTTTCCAGCCTTCCCGCGGCGCCCATCGAAAATATCGTGATGCTGCCTCCGGCGGGCTGGCTTTTCGACAAGTCGCTTGGTCCTGATGGCTTTCCCATCGACTTCGCCCCGGTCACGCTGCCAACAGGCAATCTGTTTGCGCCGGTCATTCCGCTTTCAGCCGGCCAGATTGCGGCAGCCTACAACTCTGTTTATCAGGCGTCGCCGCATGGCATCAAGCTTTGTGACGGCAATACCTATCCAGCTCTGCAGGGCATGACGATCTACGGCTACCTCTTTAACCTCTTTGCCACGCCGGGCATGACGCAAATCCAGAATTACCGCGTGGATCTGTTCACCTTGACCGACCAGTATTATTACCAATCGAGTGCGCCGGGCGTCACGCAGCCGCTCACCGGGCCATGCGCGAATAAGACGCCGCAGCCTTCATCGTTCCAGTCGCTTCTCATTCAGCAGGGGCTGAATGGATTCTTCAGCGTGCAAGCGGTCAATCCGGGTGTGATTGTGGCGGCGCTTTATCCGGTGAGCGTGCCGCAGCCGGCGCAGGGTTCGCACAGCAGCGCGCTGCCTCCCGGCTGGATTTGCCACTCCAACACCGGCATTGGTTCGCAGCTCTCGGGCTACTTCGCGCGCATCTATTCGAAAACGGATATCGAGTATCTGCAGGAAGACAACGTCCCCATTATCATTCAGGACCCCTACCATGCGCGCTGCGGCTCGCAGGCGGTTCCGGCGAGCGGCGAGATCACCGTGCATGTGCTCTATGACGATCCGGTGAAAGGGCCAACGCTCGTCTATACGTCGCTCCAAACCGAAGCGGCTTATCAGGACCTGCCGCGATCTTTCACCGTGCCCACGTCTGACCCGCTTTACGTGCCCGATCCGACGCAATCACATTCCGGCGCGTTGCAGAACCGGAGCTTCATCTACGATTGCGCGCTCGGGATGATCGCTTTCTCCGCTTCGGGCAACTTCATCGCCGCCTCGAAGATCGTGAAGCAGATCAACTATTTCCTGGATAATCCTGGGTACCTTGCCTCGAGGATTCTGGAGAACGGCGAGGACGGCAACTCGGCGGAGCGCTGGTCGAAGTCGAATTCGGGCGACTCCATCATTGACATAAACGATCCAAGTCAGCCGCCCTACGGGACGGGCCTGGTAGTGGACTTCCATGCCACCAGGGCGGGTGATTCATTCACCTACACAGGAAGCGGCTTCCCAGACGCCACGGATGGCCAGCTCGAGTTCCAGCACAAGGAAGCGAGCGCCGTCACATTCGTTTTCGACGCCGGCGTGACCACGCACAACGGCGCCGTGACGCATATTCAAGTGACCAGCGGCGCGCCCGCGCCCGCGGCCTATAACGCGGGAACAAAGATCATCACCGTGGCCGTCGGGCCAGGCGGCAGTTTCTATCGTACAGAGCTCTTAAATCTCCAATCTCTAATCTCAACTCTCGCTGGCGATACGCTCGCAAGTATCACCGGCTTCAAAGTGACGCTGACAGCCCCCGGCGACCTCTATTTCGACAACTTCAGCGTAGGCGGCTTACAGCCCGCAAATTCATTGGCCTTCAGCTACGACGTTTACAACGGCCAGATCGACCAGGCGTACATCCGCGCGGGCGCCCTGGCATGGGTTTGCTACGCCTATGCGGTTTACATGGCGCTTTCGCTCGATTACACCCCGGCGCTTTACCTGCAGCGGATCATCAATTTCCTGCTCACGCTCCAGTCCAGCGCGAACGACTTGACGAAGAATCTGTTTTATCTTGGCCTGGGGGAATACGTCGACCCGGGTTATCAGTTCGTTCCCGGCTTGTTGAAGACCGTTTCCACCGAGCACCAGGTGGATGTTTACTTCGCGTTCATGCGCTGCGCGGGGGTTCTCTCGACGGCTGCGATTCAGCTTCTTAAGACCGGCAACATCACGAACGTGCAGTCGCGGTCGCTTGCCGCAACTGCGGCGCAAATCCAGACCGTGGCGGAGACCGTTGCCAGCCAGGTGCTGTCAAATCTCTACATCGCACCGGCAGGCGGCGTTCCCGGTCACTTTGCCCAAGGCGCGTCCAGCGCAGGCCTCGACACTTCCGAAGCGCTTGATGCGAGTGGAACGTGGGCCGCGATTCTGGCTTACACCGTGGGCGCAACGACCCAGGCAGAGCAGGCGATTGAGTTCGTCTATCAGAGCTTCCTTCTCGCCAATCAGCAGGTTCTTAAATCGGCAGCGTCAAATTCTTATAACCAGGCGTATCAGCAGCTCACGCTGTTTAACGGCCTGATGCCCTATCAAAACTCAGCGGGCGGCTATTCGGGCGTGCCGGATTCGGCGTGGCAGGAGGGGACTTGGGGATTGATTCTGGCACTGCTGCTGATGTACGGCGACTCAAACCTGCAGAGCTTTTTTACCGCCCAAGCCGTCAGCTTGGACTATTTTCTGACAACGCTTATTTCAAGCCAGCGTACCTTGCGCGCTACCACAGCGGATGGCTCGCTGTTGGGCTATTCACTTGCCTCCCGCGGACTCCCTTTCGAGTTCGAAGTCTGGCCGATGTTTGCAGCCACGGCCTGGATGTGGCTAACGTCCACAAATCCGGGCTTGCTGCTCACCATCGCCACGAACGCCAGCGTGCTGCCCTACCTCACGATTCCGCAAGGCATGAGCCAGACCGTCAATGAGCTGGATGGACAATCGTCGGTCGGCTCGGCAACACTCAAGTGCATCGATCCGGGTGGCACGCTGAAAGGATTGACCGCGCAAGACGCGCTGATCGGAAAAGTGGCGCTGATCAAGAT
>JBOGJZ010000101.1:0-13715 GCA_050745645.1 Terriglobia bacterium
TGTATGCCATTGGGCGAAAACTCTTCGTGATCGAGGAGACTCACATTTTCAGCCCGGAATTGGTGAATTCGGCGCGATTTGGGTTTTACCGGGTTCCTGCCGATACCGGGGACAGCATCGTGATTAACCCTCAACTGACGAACCCCGCCTTCAGTGCAATCCCTGGCTGGGGGGCTGCGCCCGACGTGGCCGTATCTGGGATTGCGGAATTCACCGGTGGTCCTGGAGCCCCGTCGCACTACGTCTGGCATTACAATACGTTCCAGTTTTACGACGATGTTTTCTATACCAGAGGAGCGCATTCCATCAAATTCGGAGGCACCATCGACAGAATTCAGGACAACATGCATGGGACCACCGATGGTGGTGGCGGCTTCAATGACGGGTCACTATCTGGCTATCTGGCCAATGGGAGCATCGATAGCTTCAAGGCTTTCGACTCCGTTGTGTCTCCGCTCACGGGACGGAGCGTTCGCCAAACGCTCCTCGGTGCTTATGTGGAGGACGACTGGCGCGCGAAGCCTAACCTGACGGTGAACGCAGGCTTGCGCTATGAGATGGGGACCATCCTGACAGAAAACCACGGGCAGCTCTCGAGGCTGCCAACGTTGAATGCGGCTGCGCCTCACCTGGGCAGTCCGTTCTTCGAAACGAATCCAACTCTTCACGATTTTGAGCCGCGGCTTGGCTTCTCCTGGGATCCCTTCCACAATGGCAAGACCGCGATTCGGGGCGGCTTTGGAGTCTACGACGAGATGCCTTTACCGTACATGTATAACCTTACGAATCTCTTCATCGCCCCATTCTACGTGGACGTCGCAGGATCGAACCTGCCGCCTGGCTCCTTCATCACGGGAGCATTTAATGGTCTCTCAACAAGCCCATCCAATCTGATCCAGGCATACCATGATCCGAACCCCAAACGGGCATACGTGATGCAATACACTCTTAACGTTCAGCGCCAGCTTGCTCCTAGCTTAGCGGTGATGTTGGGCGTCGTGGGCTCGCAAGCTGTCCATGACCCATTCCGCGCCGAAGACTCCGACATGGTGACGCCAACCTTAACGCCGGCAGGCTATCTCTGGCCAAATCCGATTGCAAGCGGGACAAAAGTAAACACAAATGCGGGACTCATCAGGTCCATATGGTATTCGGGGAGGTCCCACTTCAACGCGTTAGAAGCGCAAGTCACCAAAACCATGAGTCACGGCTTGCAGTTCCAGGGGTCCTATACGTGGGGCAAGGGCGCAGATGACGGCTCGGCGCCGCTCGTAGGAGACACTTTCGCCAATTCGCAGCCTGGCTTGTTCTGGTTTGACAATCGGTTGAACCGTGGCGTTTCAGACTTCGATGTTCCTCAGACCCTTGAAATCAACGCGGTTTGGGATGCGCCGTCCCCGCACTTTGGTCCGGGGGTTGTGAGGTGGGCGCTCGGGGGATGGGAAGTGAACGGTATCTTTACGGCCACCAGCGGCATTCCTTTCACGCCGGTGATGGGCGGGGACCCGCTTGGGCAGAACAATGAGGTTCCTTTCGACGTGCCCAATCTTTTGAGTGGGCCGGGATGCGGCTCCGTTGTGAACGCTGGCAACGTCAATAACTACATAAAAACGCAATGTTTTGCGCCGCCTACCGCGCCGTCGATGGCGTATTGGAGCGCGAACTGCGACAAGACAACCCCGGTCTTCGGCGCATCGGGTACGACGGAACCATTCCCGTATTGCTTAAACCTTCGCGGCAACGTCGGGCGGAACAGCGTTTACGGTCCTCCGCAAAGAGACTTTGATTTCTCGCTGGTTAAGAACAACTACATCAAGCGAATCTCCGAGTCGTTCAATGTTCAATTCCGCGCGGAGTTTTTCAACATCTTCAACCTGGCTGAATTTCAGCCGCCCAATGACAATAACGCCCTCTTTGATCAGACGGCGTCGCCCATTGGAGGCGCGGGCCAGATCGATCTTACTTCTGAACCTCAAAGGGAGATCCAATTCGCACTGAAGGTGATTTGGTAGCGGCACGAAATCGTAAGAGCATACAGGCAGATGTTAACGACTCGCGGCAGCATGGAGTCCATCTTGCTGCCTGGAAATGCTCTGGCGAGTAACGCGATCATCTTTGATGAATATTCGGACCACGCTGACTGGCGGAACCGCGTTCGGCGAACAGAGCGGAAGTGGAGCAGGAAAAAGGGAACCAGCGCAAATAAGAATCGCAACAGCATCGGGGGAGTTGTACATGTTGAAAAACGGTACTATGCAAATCATGGCGTTCGCGATAATTTTTATGAGCTTGGGTATCAGCCAGCCAGCGGATTCTGCCCAAGTCGCCCTGACCGGAGTGGTAACCTCGCAAGCCGGCGGGCCAATGGAAGGCGTTCTGGTCAGTGCAGAGCGCCAGGGCGGTACGATCACCGTGACCGTCGATACAGACAAGCAGGGCCGGTACACATTCCCGGCTAGCAGGCTGTTCCCGGGCGAATATCAACTCACTATCAGAGCGGTTGGATACGATGCTGCCAAACCGGACATGACCGCAACAGTGACTGACAGCAAGACGGCAGAATTCAATATCAAGCTCGATAAAACGAAAGACCTTGCGGCCCAACTCACCGGCGCGGAGTGGTTAAGCAGCATTCACGGAACGCCACGGCAGAAAGACCTTTTTTTTAGCTGCGTACACTGCCATAGCCTCGCCCTCGCCGTACAAAGCAGCCAGAACCAGACCGAGTTTCAAGACACCATACTCCGAATGAGGAACTACATGACGCCGAGCACCTTGGCCGTTCCCATCCCGAGAGCGCATTCGGCAGGTTCGCGGCCGTGGGATATTGTGCTGGCGAAATTCCTGAGCTCCATAGACCTGAGTTCCCAGGCAGCGCTCGGTTTCAGCCTCAAAACGTTTCCATTGCCGTCGGGCAACGACACTAAGGTTGTGATCACGGAATATACCATCCCGTACTCGGACTGGCAGCCTCATGACGCGAACATTGACTCTGATGGCATGGTCTATTTCACGGACTTCAGCTCTCCCCGGTTCGGCAGGCTAGACCCGCGTACCGGGAAGGTAACGTATCGGGAGGATCTGAACAAGAAATGGGGATATCGCCAACAGGGCTTCCAGTGCATGCAATTTGACAGCAAAGGCAACCCTTGGATCGCCAGGCATTCCGAGAATGGCATCGCGGAATTTGACAGAAAAACAGGAAAGTTCACCAACTACTCCATCCCTGCCTCGGCAGGCGCCAATACCCGGACCTCAACCGGGTTTTTAGCCATCACTCACGATGACAAATATGTCTGGATCAGTGACGATGGCAATCAAGTGATATACCGGCTCGACCTCGCGACCGGGAAGTACGATCGCTATAACCCTTTCCCCAGTTACCATCCGCCTTATAGCGCGCGTGACGGGCTCAAGGGCCCTAAGCCCATGGGGCATTCTCTTTACGGCATAAGCGTCGACTCCAAAGGAAACTGCTATTTTGACGACATAGCGGGCGGAATTATTGGAAAGATAGAGGCGCAAACTGGTAAGACAACTCTCTTTCACACGCCTACCGTGAATTCTGGCCCGCGGCGGAGCCATATGGACTCTCAAGACCGGCTCTGGTTTGGGGAGTACTGGGCGGGGAACATCGGGATGTTTGACACGAAGACAAACCAATTTCATGAGTATGCGGTTCCCGTCCCGTGGTATGGACCGTACGATGCGGTCATGGATAAGGATGGATACGTGTGGACGGGCTCCATGGCCTCGGACATGGTCCTTCGCTTTAACCCAAAGAACGGCACGTGGAACAAGTACTTGCTCCCGCGCCTGAATGTAAACGTCCGAAGGGTAAGCGTCAGCAACGCCACGACCCCGCCTACGTTCTGGGCCGGAGAGAATCATCAGGCAAGGATCGCCAAGGTAGAAACCTTGCAATAACTGACCGCTCCTGTCTGGAAACGTCACTTCTATCACGGCCGGGCGGCGTGCCCAGGCCGATCGGCGGCACAAGAGGAGGCTGGATTCCTGCCTGCGGGCGAGTGACCGAAGTCGCTCGCCTTAAGAATGTATGGAGAACCCTAGTGAAGATTACCAATGTGCGCGCCAGGGTCGTTGAATGGAAGCAAAAGACTGTTCCACCCCAGCCGCACTTTTGCACCAATCCGGTGGACCTGTTGGCTCTGCCTTCGGATACCATGAGCTCGTTCCGTTTTCACAGTTGGCTGATCGCCGAGGTTGAGACGGACTCAGGCGCCGTGGGCATCGGCAATGCAGCGCTCTCTCCTCGCGTCGCAAAACAGGTGATTGACCATCACCTGAAGCCGATCCTAGTTGGGCAAAATCCGTTCGATTACGAATACCTGTGGCAATGTATGTACCGCAGCACCATCGCTTTTGGGCGCAAGGGAATCGGGATGGCGGCGATCAGCGCCGTGGATATCGCGCTTTGGGATCTCATAGGCAAGGTTCTGAAGCAACCTGTATTCAGACTGCTGGGCGGCAAGACCAAGTCTCGCATACCTGTCTATGCAAGCCGGCTTTATGGCCAGCCTCTAGAGGACCTCGCCCGGGAGGCCGCGCAGTATAAGAGCCAGGGATTTCAAGCCATGAAGTTGCGTTTTGGCTGGGGACCGCTGGATGGAGCCGCAGGCATGCAGCGCAACCTTGAACTGGTGCGAACCGTGCGCGAGACTGTGGGCGATGAAATTGACGTGATGGCCGACGCCTATATGGGCTGGACGCTGGAATATGCCCGGCGGATGATTCCTCTGCTTGAAAAGTACCATCTGCGCTGGATGGAAGAGCCGGTTGTGCCCGATGACATCGCGGGATACGCAGCGCTGAAGGCCCTGAACGTCGTCCCCATCTCCGGAGGCGAACACGAGTTCACGCTCTATGGGTTTCGCGAAATGATTGATGCCCGGGCCGTGGACGTCATCCAGTTTGATACCAACCGTGTGGGAGGCATTACGCAGGCAAAAAAAGTTTCCGCCATTGCCGAGGCATATGGGATTCCTGTTATTCCGCACGCAGGCCAGATGCACAATTATCACGTTGTCATGGCCAGCCTCAACTCACCCATGGCGGAATATTTTCCGCCTGTTAACGTTGAGATCGGAAATGAACTCTTCTGGTACATTTTCAATGGCGAGCCGATGGCGAAAAATGGAGCGATTGAGCTGGATGAGAACTTGCCGGGGCTAGGCCTGACCATAAACGAGTCCGCGCTGAAGAAATTTGAGGTTATCGAATAGCTGAACACCGGGGTAGCGAAACCTCTGACAGGTAGACGCTTCCCGACTTCGCCGGGACAGGTTGCTCTGCTCAGCATGACGATGTGGTTTTAATCTGCCTAGGTTGGGCATGATCCCATTGCACGTGAGGGAGGATGATTCCGGTGCGGATCCGCGCCGCGTTTTCGCGGACACGATGCAGCATGCTTTCGATCAGGACTTCCGAGAGCAAATGGGGAGTAAGGCCGAGATCGATCAGCTTCTGATGGCGCGGGTTGTAGTAATGCTCTTCGGCTTCGACACGGGGATTCTCAAGATGTTGAATTCCAACTTCCATCCCCAGCTTCTCGCCCTGCCTCTTGACGATCCCGGCCAACTCGCGAAGGCTGAATATCTCAGTGAATTGGTTGAACACCCGGTATTCTCCCGCCTGGGGCGGATTGAGCACAGCGAGCTCGACGCAGCGTAGCGTATCGCGAATATTCAGAAAACCCCGCTTCTGCTTGCCTGGGCCATACAGAGTGAGCGGAATCCCGGCTACCGCCTGCACGCAGAAGCGGTTCAAAGCGGTGCCGAAAACCTCGTCGTAATGAAAACTGGCGCCAAGCCCTTCGGCGAGCGCGGTCTCGTCCGTTTCAATCCCATAAACCACTCCCTGGTTCAAGTCTGTCGACCGTAGCTTCCACGTCCGGCAGGCAAAAAGGATGTTGTGGCTGTCGTGCACCTTGGAAAGATGATAAAAGGAGCCGGGCTGCTTGGGATACGGCAGCACGTCTCGCCGGCCATTGTGCTCGACCTCAAGAAAACCCTCTTCGATGTCGATATTGGGCGTGCCATACTCTCCCATAGTTCCCAATTTGACCAAATGGCAATCGGGGGCGTGTTCCCGAAGCGCCCATAGGAGGTTGAGAGTTCCAGTGATGTTGTTTGTTTGCGTCAGTACGGTGCGGCGCTGATCCATCATCGAAAACGGCGCAGAAGGTTGCTCGCCGTAATGGACGACCGCATCCGGGGAAGCGCTGATGATGGCCTCTTCAACGGCGGGATAGCCGCCAAGGTCCGCTTCAACAACTTTAATCTCGCTTCCGGTCACATCGCGCCATAAACGCGCGCGTTCCGCCAGCGGCAGAACCGGCATTAGAGGCTCGATGCCCAACTCCTTTTCCCATTCGCGTTTAGCGAAGTTGTCCAGCGCCGTTACGGCATGGCCTCGCCGGGAAAGATACATGGCGGTGGGCCAACCGAGATACCCGTCGCCGCCTAAAATCAAAATTCGCATTCTGACGTGCTTTCTAACAGTTGCTGAAAAACTCGCCCATCCTGTTATTCCAAGAAGTTGTCATGTCGCCTCGCAACGCCCCGAAGCACGAAAGCGTAGCGCCAGCGTCTCGCTGGCTTGGAACAAGGCCGGCAAGATGCAGCGCTACGAGTGGAATGTTCTAAAGAGCCGCGCGATTGGATCATAAAAGCGGTCCACCACCCGTTCCTTGAGGGGAATAATGGCGTTGTCTGTGATTATGATATTTTCCGGACAGACCTTCGTGCAGCACTTGGTAATATTACAGTAACCGATTCCTTCGGTGTCTTTCAGTTGTTCCCGCCGGTCTTCGACGTCTAACGGGTGCATCTCCAGAGCCGCTGTGTAAACATACAGGCGTGGTCCAAAGAATCTGTCGTGCATATGGTGCTCGCGAAGCACGTGGCAAACGTCTTGGCACAAAAAGCACTCGATGCACTTGCGAAATTCCCTGACGCGGTCGACATCTCTTTGCGCCATGCGCCAGGTTCCGTCCGGAGCGTCGGGCTTGCGCGGCTTAAAGGGCTTGATCTGTTCTTTCGCCCTGAAGTTCCAGGAAACATCTGTGACGAGGTCCTTGATGACAGGAAACGTGTGCATGGGTTCGACGGTAATGGGCTGATCGGGAGGAAGCTGGGTGAGCCGCGTCATACACATGAGCTTCGGCATGCCGTTGATCTCCGCTGAGCAGGAGCCGCACTTGCCTGCCTTGCAGTTCCAGCGCACCGCCAGATCGTTGGCCTGCTTGGCTTGGATGTCGTGGACGGCATCGAGCACGACCATGCCCGGTGCGGCCTCGGTGGTATAATCCTGGAACTTGCCTCCGCTCGAGTCGCCGCGCCAGATGCGAAACGTTGCCGTGGCCATCACTTATTCTCCTCGATGATCTGCTTTAACTCGCCGGTTAACTCCGCTACCGGTTCTGGAGTGATGCGCATCTGACCGTCCCGGTCTTTGTAAATAGCGCAATTAGTTTTGGAAAACGCCTCTTCTTTGGCCGGGTAATCCTCTCTGAAGTGCGCGCCCCGGCTTTCTTTGCGCTCGACGGCGGCGCGGGCGATTGCCTCCGACACAATTAGCAAATTTGAAAGATCAAGCGCCGTGTGCCAGCCGTTGTTGTATTCGCGGTTCCCGTATACCCGGACTTTGCGCGCGCGCTCCCGCAACTTTGCGATCTCTTCTAAAGCCTTCTGGAGCTCTTCCTCCCGCCTCACAATGCCCACCAAGTTTTGCATCATATCCTGTAAGTCGTGCTGAATAGCAAACGGGCCTTCCCCTGAGTCCCGCTCGAATGGCTCGAGAGCCAAGCGAGCCGTAGATTGGACCTCGTCCGCATTGAACGCTCCGGCACTGTGGCCTTTCACGAACTCAGCAGCGTGTTCTCCGGCCCGCTTCCCGAATACCAGGAGATCCGAAAGGGAGTTCCCGCCGAGCCGGTTTGCGCCGTGAAGTCCGGCCGCGCACTCACCGGCAGCGAACAGGCCCGGCACGGTGGACATTTGGGTGTCCCCGTCGACGCGCACACCGCCCATCACGTAATGGGTGGTTGGGCCGACTTCCATCGGCGCCTCAGTAATGTCAATATCCGCCAGTTGCTTGAACTGATGATACATGCTCGGCAGCCTTCTCTTGATGTATTCGGCGGAGTTGGGCAGCTTTTCTTTGGTCCACGCGATGTCCAGATAGACGCCGCCGTGCGGGCTGCCACGCCCTTCGCGAACCTCGCGCACAATGCACCGGGCTACGTGATCGCGAGTCAAAAGCTCCGGCGGGCGGCGCGAATTCTTGTCGCCTTGCGTATAGCGCCAACCTTCTTCTGGATTGTCAGCCGTCTGGTTCTTATATAGCGGCGGAATATCGTCAAACATGAACCGGCGGCCGTCTTTGTTTTTCAGAATGCCGCCATCGCCCCGCACTCCCTCGGTCACCAGGATACCCCGGACGCTCGGCGGCCAAACCATTCCGGTGGGATGGAACTGAACAAACTCCATATCCTGAAGCATCGCCCCAGCTTGATAAGCCAGCGCATGCCCGTCGCCCGTGTATTCCCAACTGTTACTGGTGATCTTATAGGCGCGGCCGATGCCGCCCGTTGCCAGCACAACGGCCTTGGCTTGAAACAGCTTGAACCGCCCACGCTCGCGGCCGTAACCGAAGGCACCCACAATGCGATCGCCGTCTTTGAGCAGCGTGAGGACGGTGCACTCCATGTGAAAATCGATGCCGCGATGGACGCCGTGGTCCTGAAGCGTGCGGATTATTTCAAGTCCCGTGCGGTCTCCGACGTGGGCGAGCCGGGGATATTTGTGCCCTCCGAAATTGCGTTGCAGGATCCGGCCGTCTTGCGTGCGGTCAAATACGGCTCCCCAGGCTTCCAGTTCCCGCACGCGAGCCGGAGCCTCCTGGGCGTGCAACTGAGCCATACGCGCGTTGTTCAGGTAATAGCCGCCACGCATCGTGTCGGCAAAGTGGACTTTCCAATTGTCGCGGTCGTCCACGTTGCCCATCGCGGCCGCGGCGCCGCCCTCCGCCATGACCGTATGCGCTTTCCCCAGCAAAGACTTGGTGACGACGCCGACGGAAACCCCGGCAGCGGAGGCCGCAATGGCGGCTCTAAGGCCGGCTCCTCCGGCGCCGATTACCAGCACGTCATGCTGATAGGTTTCATACTCCTGCATTAAAAGAACCTCCAATCGCGCCACACGCCCATGGCGCACATTCTGATGTAGAGATCGGTGAATCCAACCCAGGAAAGACTGATCCAGGCCCACATCATGTGCCGTGAATTAAGGCAGGAGACGCAGTCGTATACTCGCCCGCGCACCGGATGACCGGAAATCCGGTCGAATAGGCCTCCGATGAGATGCCGGAAGGAGTGGCAGCCAAACGTATAGAGGCTCAGCAGAACGGCGTCGATCAAAAGGATGAGCGACCACACCCCCATTCCCCAATGGCCGTTGAACTGGAAACCGCTGTAGGCATCATAGAAGAGGTCTGCGATAAAAAAGATCGCTACATAAAAGAAGTACCGGTGAATGTTCTGCCAGATCAGCGGAAAACGGCGCTCGCCGCGATAGCCTTTGCGCGGTTCGCCTACGGTGCAGGAAGGAGGGTCCGCCCAGAACGCTTTATAGTAGGCGCCGCGGTAATAGTAACAACTGAGCCGAAAGCCGCCCGGCCCCCACAGAATGAAAAACGCGGGCGAGAAGACAAACCATGTTGGCCACCACCCCGGTTTTCCGCCGATCCATGCCTGCGCGCTTCCCCACAATTCCGGTGAGTAGAATGGTGAGAGGTAAGGTCCGAAGCGGTAGAACTCTCCTTGGAATGCGGCCCAGGTTGCGTATGCGGCAAAAGTTCCGAGACCCAGAAACACCAGCAGCGGCGTCACCCACCATAGGTCGCGACGCTGAGTCTGGCCCCAACTGGCGCTCGGAGCGCTCTTCACAGCGACAAGTTGATTAGCCATCGCATCTATTGTCCCTCTCTATATATTATTATGCGCCGATGTGCCGGGCAGCAGGCTCCTACGACGCGCCTTCAAACGTGATGTAGCTTATTGCGATTGGGATGCTCAAGAATTTCAGGCCGCAGCCCAAACTGGCAGAATACCTCAGATGAAGGGCTTATGAAAAGATGAATTTACTGAGTGCGCTGGCCGTAAGGGCTGCAATCCACGAAGCAGGCAGACTCTCTTCACGTGGTTCGGTTCTTCATGTTCTTCCAGCGCTCGCGGAAGCTTTGGGGCGCGAGTGCTGGAAGGTCGCGCCCGGCAGTCCAGTTTGACATGGGAAAAACCGGGAGCCGTTGGACCCATCCTTTCCGCGCATAGAACCGTTGCCCCCAACGAGCGAGTTTCGCGCCGGCCGCGTAGGCGAGCGGCCGCTTCATGACCCAGGCCCATAAGCGCATTGAAGCAGCTTCGCCTTTGGGCGCCGCGTCACTGGCTGGTTTCTTTTGCGCTTCCTGGCGCAAATGGAGCAGCAGGTCTGGAATATTTATCCTTACCGGGCAGACCTCCCGGCAAGCCCCGCACAGAGAAGAGGCAAAGGGCAATTCGCGCGCGTTCTGGATGCCGTTGAACTGCGGAGTAATCAGGGCGCCGATGGGTCCGCTATAAACCCAGCCGTAAGCATGCCCGCCGATCTTGCGGTAGACGGGACAAGCGTTCAGGCAGGCGCCACAACGGATGCAATAGAGCGCCTCTCGCATTACTTCGTCGGCAAGCGTTGCGATGCGGCCGTTATCAATCAAGACAATGTGCATTTCTTCCGGGCCATCTTCGCCTGCGCGGCGAGGCCCGGTGAGAATTGACGTGTAGGCTGTCAGCTTTTGGCCGGTTCCGGACCGGGCCAAGAGCCGCAAAAACACGGCAAGGTTTTTGAAACGGGGAATGATCTTTTCAATTCCTACCAGTGCGACATGAACGCGCGGCGCGGTGGTGCATAGACGGATGTTGCCTTCATTTTCAACCACGACAATCGAGCCGGTTTCAGCCACAGCGAAATTAGCGCCGCTGATTCCCATTTGCGACCGGGCAAATGACTGGCGCAGCGCTTGACGGGCAATGGCGGTCAGACGCTCAGGCTCGGTCGTGCGCTCCGAGTGCAGGTGCTCGATGAACAGTTCGGAAACATCCTCGCGCGTCTTATGAATAGCGGGTGCGACGATGTGCGCGGGCCGTTCGCCCGCCAGTTGGATGATGAGCTCGCCGAGGTCGGTTTCGACGCTTCGGATGCCCGCCGCCTCGAGCGCATGATTGAGCTCGACCTCCTCGCCCACCATGCTTTTTCCCTTCACGATTTCGCGCGCTCCCGCCCGTCGTGCGATGCCGAGGACAATGTCACAGACCTCCTCGCCTGTTTCAGCCCAGTGGACATGAGAACCATTCTTCCCGGCGTTCTTAGCAAATTCTTCCAGGTATTCATCCAGGTGCTCGATCACATCGCGCTTAAGGATTCTCGCGCGGTCTCGCAACTGCTCAAAGCCCGGAACAGTGCTGAACGCGTCGAGCCGGTGCCCGTATAGACGCAGGGCTGAGGAACGGTATGCCTCCTGGAGGTGGGCGTCGTGCAGCGTTTTTAGTCCCCGCTCGTGAATCTCCGCGCTATGGATGCCGGTTTCAGCCATACAAAAACTTCGATTCTTCCTTACGCCCGCGCCATGTAGTCTAACGGGTTGATAGATTCCTCGCTTCGCGCAGAATGACAGTCAACGGAAGTCTTTTCAGCAATCCGCTACGCGCCGCGGTCTTGTTCTGCCAGCACCTGCGCCAAATGCAACGTCTTCAACGGCAGCCCTTTGCGGTGAATAAGGCCCGCGAGATGCATCAGGCAGCCCGAGTCATTGGCGACCAGATACTCGGCTCCCGCATCGGCTGCGGCCTTGATCTTGTCTTCTCCCATGGCCACGGAAACCTCGGGAAATTTCACCGAAAACGTGCCGCCGAACCCGCAGCAAAGCCTCTGATCGTTCATCTCAACGAGCTCGAGGCCTTGTACGGCGCGAAGCAGCGCACGTGGTTCTTCGGAGACGCCAAGCTCCCGTAAAAGGTGGCATGAATCGTGATAGGTAACGCGGTGCGGAAAGCGCGCTCCGACGTTTTGAACCTTCAGCACCTTAACCAGAAACTCAGAGAATTCGTAGAAGCGGCCGCGCAGATGGCGGCATTTTTCGAGCAAACCAGGGTCGCCTGCGAACAGCTCGGGGTAGAACACCCGGACCATCGTGGAACAGGAGCCGGAAGGCGCGACCACGTAGTCCGCATCGTCAAAAAGGTCCAAAACCCTGCGCGCGACTTCACGCGCCTCGTCCCGGTATCCGCTGTTGAAAGCAGGCTGGCCGCAGCAGGTCTGACCGGGATCAAAGGTGACATCCACGCCCTGGCCGCGCAGCACCTTGACAGCGCACTCAGCCACATCGGGGAAAAATTGATCGGCAAGGCAAGTCACAAAAAATGCGACGCGCGGTATTTTCGGAGGCATAGTGAAGGCCAGTTTCAGGAGGACTGGAGCTGATGAGGCTCGGTCTCAATTTAAAAAATACATTCTATAGAGGGTATCGCGCTTGGCGGGGCGGAAACCCGCGTCTGAAATCAGCCGGCGCAGCTCTTGCTCGGTTGAGGTATTCCGGCAACCGGCGGCGTTCACTACGTTTTCCTCGATCAAAATACTGCCCACGTCGTTTCCGCCGAAGCGCAGCGCAATCTGGCAGATCTTGTGGCCGGGGGTGAGCCACGAGGCCTGAACGTTCAAGATGTTGTCGAGATAAATTCGTGACACGGCCAGAGTTTTCAAGTAATCAGTCGCGGTGGCCTCCTCCTTCACGAAGCGCCCCAGCGAAGTGTTCTCACGCTGAAAGAACCACGGGATGAAGGCTGTGAATCCGCCTGTCTCGTCCTGAAGCTCGCGGACGCGCTCGAAGTGATTCACCCGCTGGCGAAGAGACTCTCCAACGCCGAACATCATGGTGGCCGTTGTCCGCAAGCCCAACTGATGCGCGGTACGATGCACGGAAAGCCATTCCTGCGTATTGCACTTGAGCCGGGCGATTCGATGGCGGACTTCATCATCCAGGATCTCGGCGCCCGCACCCGGAATCGAATCGAGTCCGGCGTCCATCAAGCGCGCGATCACGTCGCGGACGGTCATGCCGCAGAGTTCAGCGATGTTCAGAATTTCCGGGGCAGAGAAGCAGTGCAGATGCAGCGTGGGATACCGTTTCTTGATGCTCGACAGCAGGTTCACGTAGTAATCTATCTTCAGGGTGGGATGCAATCCGCCCTGCATAAGCACGCCTGTCCCTCCGAGCGCCATCGTTTCATCGATCTTTTGAAAAATCGATTCGAGAGTTTGAAGGTAGCCTTCTGGCGATCCTGCCGGCCGGTAAAAGGCGCAGAAAGAGCAGTATTCAGTGCAGAAGTTGGTGTAATTAATATTCCTGTCGATCTGGTAAGTGATCACTCCGCCGGGATGCAAGCGGCGGCGAACCGCGTCAGCCTCCATGCCGAGACCGAGAAGATCATCCGAAGCGAGCATATCGAGCGCTTGATCCGAAGAAAGCCGCATCGAAAAAGAAGCATTTGAAGATTTAGCAGCCTGTTGAAAAACTTCTCGCGGCTGTCATCCTGAGCATAGCGAAAGATCTGTACTTATCTGTTATCAATAACATCAGCAGATTCCCCAAGCTGGAACCAC